>DATEMI010000535.1:0-6938 GCA_035275665.1 Terriglobales bacterium
AGGGCGCGTAGCCAGCGCTAAAGCACGGGAATTTGGTCGTTCTCAGACGCACGGCTACGCCGTGCGCCCGCGACTAAAGTCGGAAGCTTCCACCTTTACCATCACCACGACAGTCCCACATTGTCCAACCAGACAGAGACATTTCCGCCCGAGGCATTCAAGTCAGCCTGGAACGCAACATCGAGGCCGCTGCCGGATTGACCGAGGCCGTCGAAGGCCATCCCAACGTCGTGGCGATTGCCATCGAGCGTGACTGCAACGAAGTGCGCCTGACCGCCACTGCGCTGGAATTCCCACGTGAGGTGATGCCAGGTGCCTGCGTCCGGCATCGGGCAGCCCACCCCGGTCGAAGCCCAGGTGTGCGCCGGGCCGTTCCACACGCGCCACGTTCCGGTATTCCGGAAGTCGCATTCCGTGCCAAAAATGTACTTGTTCCCGTTTGCTGTCTGGTTAACATCGAATTCCAGAGCCTGCGCACTTGAAGTGGAATCGATATAGAAATCGAGATCGTAGCGTAGGTTCTGTGCGTCGTCGTGAGAGCCGAGTTCCAGCCAGAAGAGCGCGGCTCCCCAGCCCGTGCCGCCGATGTCAAAACGCGTGGAGGCTCCGCTCAGTGAGGGAGAGCTGATTCCGCGCTGCATTCCGTGCGCAGTGTGCGGGCCATTTCCGGCCTCGCCGGCGCAAACGTCGCAATCATCCCAGCCTCCTTGCGTCTGAATTTGCCCGATAGTCGGTGCGGGCGCGCTCGGAGCAGGTGGCGGAGCCGGCGCCGGCGCTGGCGTGGCAGGAGCCGCGGTCGATTGCACCACAACGTGCAGAGGAGCTGACTTAAACGAATTCCCATCTTGGTCCCACGCCTGAACGACGAGCGTGTGGGCGCCTGCGGGAAGGGGCAGGCGGGCGTCGATCTGAGCAGATGCAGACTGAAAAGCGATTCCATCGTCAACGTACACCTGCATTGACGTAATTGGCGCTCCTCCGCTGGCAGCCGCGGAAACCTGGGTGGGCGAGCTTACAGCCGCTCCATCCGCGGGAGAACTGATCACTACCTGAGTCGCTGCAGTTGGAGTCGGCGAGGGACCAGCGGGCGGATTGTTAGCTGTGCCGCCGGTCGAGCTGCTTCCACTTGGCGAGCCGCCAGTGCTGGTGGTACTTCCGCTCGAGGTGCTTCCACTGGTACTGGTTCCCGAACTGGAACTCGTTCCCGGCGTAGAGGAGGTTCCGCTGGTCCCGGCTCCTGCGCTCGGAGTGGTCGTGCCTGCAGATCCTGCCGACACGTTCGTATTCGTCGAGCTATCAACCGACTTTGTGTAGCTGCCCGCTCCGCCGCATCCAGCGATCACTGCAATCAAAGAAAGAGTAAGAAGAAGTGCGCCCTGTCGCATCTGGCCCCCTACGGCCGGCGGTGGTGACACCGTGCCGAAAGAGGAAAACTATGGACGCATCTACTCTCCTTATATCGGTAAAAGTACTTAAGGCCCCTAAGTATGTTGCCTGAGTGGAATTAAGCGAGCTGCCGCAGGCCGTAATCCCTCGCCAGCTCACAATACCTACTACTTCGGCGGCAACTCGCTCTCAGGAAAGAGGGAGCACAGGATTAGGACGTGCTGGAGCAATCAGAGATGCTGGATCGAAGCAGCAGGCAACTGATCCCGCCCGAATTAGGAACGAAACCGTCTCCGCGCTGAAACTCACTGTCAGGGCTTCACCGCCGCCTGCCAATTTGTAATCATCTGCGGTTTCCCATTTCGGATCATCGTGGGGTAGACATGGTCGAGTCCTTGGTGATGATGCGCGCTGAACATCAGCTTCGCGTCTGCGCCCAAGCCGATATCCACGTTATGCAGCGACTCAAGAGCATCCACGAATTTCTCGCGCGTCGGATCGGCTCCGGCCTTTCGAAGCCCATCGGCAACGACCAGAGCATCGACGAATCCTTCGAGGCTGACGAAGCTCGGCTGCGTGCTCGACATGTATTTAGCGATGCTCTCGCGATAGAGTTTCACGGTCGGCAATTCCGTTCGATCGTACGGTGGAACAACCTGCGTAATCACGACGCCCTCCGCATCGTTTCCCGCAGCCTTGATGAGAGCTTCCGTGCCTACGAATGAGACGGTCAGGAATACTGGACGCCAGCTCTGGGCGTGCGTCTGTTTGAGAATCTGCGCGCCGGGCGCGTAGGGACTCGCGAAAATCACTGCTTGCGGATTCGCAGCGTGTACATCTTGTATCGCTTTGCCAACATCGAGCGTGTTCCGAACGAATTTGCCCAGACCTGCAGGGACCGCTCCATGTTTCTGCAACGCTAACTTCACGCCCTCAAGCACAGCATTGCCGAAGGCGTCATCCTGATAGATGACTCCGATTTTGTGAACGCCGGCCTTCCACAAGCCGTCGACCTGCTCGCGCGTCTCGTCGTTATACGAGGCGCGCACACCGAAGATGTAGTGCTTGGTCGGCTGTGTAAGAAATGGCGCGCCGCTGAAGAGTCCCACAAGCGGAAGTTTGTCGCCCTCAGCTAATGGGACATATTTCGCCGCGGTCGGAGTGCCCACAAAGAATGCTGCGCTGAAAATGCCGTCCTTCTTGAGCTGCGCAAAGCATCCGGCGGCTTTTTCCGGATCATAGCCGTCATCGTGAGAGCTAATTTTGAGCTTGCGCCCGCTCACGCCGCCCTGGTCGTTGATGTAGTCGAAGTATGCGGTTGCTCCGAGGACTGTTTCGAGGCCGAGTTGGCGTGCCGGGCCGTCAAGCGCCGAGCATGATCCAATTTTCACTTCACTGCTTGTGACTCCTGCTCTTTGTGCCGCGGAATTCGCGACCAGGATCAAAGCGCCCGCCAACAACACACCTAGAGAGCCGAGCCGCTTTGTAACTGAGCACAAAGAAGGAAACAAACAGAGGTCAACCATGTTGTTCTCTCCATCGGCATTTCGCCGCAAAACAACAGTTGCGCGGATCGGTTTGGTAGAAGTCCGCTTTGTATCTGTTCCAGAGTATGTCGAAATGTCTTCCAAGCCTAAAAGGAAAAAGGCGGTGCGGGCCTGATTTGTAAATATCAATCTAGAAGTCAAAGGCAGGACCGACGCGCGCCCTCGCGCGGGTTTGGTTGCATCTCACGATTTGCCGTTCCCGAGCGGACCTGAGGGCGACCGCAGTCTTTGTTGTGTTGCGTTTTCTAGCGCAGCAGATCTTCGAGTTCAATCGACTGGTCGGTTCGCTCGTCCCGATACTTAACGATGACCGGCGTGTACAGCGAAAGTCCCCATTCCTGTCCTTTACCGCGAGTGACGGCTCGCGAGCCCGGTACAACGACTGCACCCTCCGGAATTTCCAGAGGGCGATTGGGGCCAGAACGCAGCACGTCACCGCGAACAAGGTCATACACCGGAGTCGAACGAGTAAGAATCGTGCCCGCTCCGAGAACGGCGCGACAGCGAATGAGCGTGCCTTCGTAAATGCCGCAGTTGCCGCCGATCAGAACATCGTCTTCGATGATTACCGGAGCGGCGTTGACCGGCTCGAGGACGCCGCCGATCTGCGCAGCGGCGCTGACGTGTACTCTCTTTCCAACTTGCGCGCACGAGCCCACCAGCGCGTGGGAATCGACCATTGTGCATTCGTCTACGTAAGCGCCAGCGTTTATAAACATTGGCGGCATACAGATCACAGAAGGCGCAACGAAGGCTCCCGTTCGCACCGACGATCCGCCGGGAACCACGCGCACGCGGTCGTTTGCTTCGAAGCGGCGCGGCGGATATGTGGCTTTGTCGACAAAGGACAGCACGCCTCCCTTCCACTCCTGCAGAGTTCCAATTCGGAACCCAACCAAAATGCCCTGTTTCACCCATGTGTTCACATGCCAGCGGCCATCGATCTTCTCGGCCGCCCGGATTTCCCCATGCGTAAGCGCCTCGCGAAAACGCTCGAAAGTTGCATGCGCCATCGGGACCTCGTGGGCGCGAGATCCTGCATCAAACAACGTTTCAATCTGCTCCCGCAAGCTTGCGGAGATAGGTGAGCTGTGGGACATTTGCAGTGGAGTATAAACGCGAACTGGCCGCGCGCATCTCACGAGTGCAGCAGCTTGTCCCGACATGGACCGAAGCCCCCTCGACCAACTTCTCGGGCGCACATTGCTGATCGTCGCCCATCCAGATGACGAATCGATCTCCTGTGGCGGCTTGCTGCAGCGCATCGAGCAGCCCTGCGTCGTGTTCGCGACAGACGGAGCTCCAGAAGACGAATACTTCTGGCGCAAGTACGGCTCGCGGACGGCGTATGCCAAGCTCCGCGAAGATGAAGCCAGGGCCGCGCTCGAAGCCGTGGGCGTAACTGCGATGGAATTCCTTGCTCATCAAGTGCAGGCGCCGCTTGTCGATCAACGCCTCTATAAGTCGTTGGCGCCGGCATTTGCTGCGCTCTCCTCAATCGTTGAGCAGTTTCGTCCACAATGTTTGCTGACGCTAGCATACGAAGGGGGACATCCGGATCATGACAGTGTGAGCTTCCTCGCTGCGAAACTTGGCAAGACCTACTCCATCCCGATTTGGGAAACTCCTTTGTATCATCGGAGCCCGAGTGGCCAGGGCATTTATCAGCAATTCGTTGCCGAACGTGGCGAAGTGATCGAACACCACGTACAAGGCAAGGACCTGGAAAATAAAATGCGCATGCTGAACTGCTACAAGTCTCAATTTGATGCACTGCCGTCGTTCCGGCCTGAGCTCGAACGATTTCGGCCGCAGGCGACCTACGACTACTCGCGCCGGCCGCATGAAGGCAAACTCAACTACGAAGTTTGGCAGTGGCGCATGACGCCAGAAGAAGTCTGCGCTGCCTTCGTCGAATTCTCGGCGGCGCCGGTGCCGCTGGAAAAATGAGTGCTGCGGGCGTTACGGAAACTCTCCGCGTGCTCTACGTGGCCTATCCTCTCCTTCCCATTTCGGAACACAGCGCAGGAGGGGCCGAACAGATGCTGCTTGCCGTCGAGCGCGAGATGCATGCTCGCGGGCACAGCACCACGGTCGCAGCGTGCGCCGGCTCGCACGTCGCCGGTGAGTTGTTTGCAACCGGTGACGGCGCAGACAACGCTGACCAATTCGAGCGGCGCTCGCAGGAGCAGACCCAGACACTTCTTAACTGGCTTCAACCAGGTGCGGCAGAACGCTTTGATCTGATCCATGACATGAGTGGGGGCTTCTGGCAGCACTCCGATGGACTTGCAGTTCCCGTAATGGCAACGTTGCATCTGCCCCCGCAGCTCTACAAGCACGCGAACTTTTCCGTGGTTCCTCACTGTGTATCGTTCAACTGCGTTTCACAATCTCAGATGTGCGAGTTTCGTCATCTTCCGCGCATGCTGGGAATTGCCCCGAACGGCATTCCTGTCGAGAACTTTTCTCCGGAGATTGTCCCGAGGGAAAAGCGCGAGTACTTTCTCTGGCTGGGCCGCATTTGCGAAGAGAAGGGCCCACACACTGCCCTCGATGTCGCCCACTCAGCCGGTGTGAAGCTCATTCTCGCGGGCACTGTTTATCCGTTTCTCTACCATCAGAAATACTTCGCACGCGAGATCATTCCCCGTTTGAAACGCGCCGGGGCGAAGGCCAAATATGTTCCGCAACCAACGTTCGCGGAGAAAGTTGATCTGATCCGCAATGCCCGCGCGCTGCTCATCACCAGCGAGGTGAACGAGACCAGTTCAGTCGTTGCTATGGAGGCGGCTGCGTGTGGAACGCCAGTGGTCGCGCTCCGCCGAGGCGCGCTGCCAGAAGTCCTGGCCGACGGCGTGACTGGTTTCCTTGTCGACAACGCTGAGCAAATGGCCTCGACGCTTAGCGGCATTGCAAGCATCAAGCCAGAAGACTGCCGACTGTACGCCCAACGAAACTACTCCGCAAGAACTATGGCCGATGCTTATGAGGAGCTTTATCGAAAGCTGCTCCGCGTCGAGGTTTCCCGATCGGCTGCCTGGTAGGCGCCGGAGATCTCACTCAATCCCATCGAATCTCATCGAGATCTCATCAAATCTCATCGGATATCTCACCAGCTGAGATGAGATAGCTCTCGCCACGATCTCATGAGATCTCGACTGATCCCATCCAATCCCGTCCTTGTGACTACCGCGATCTTCTTTTATCTTCATCGCCAATCCATCCATCTTCCGTGCTATGACGAATCGCGAAAAAAGTCAAGAGAAAAGTGGATTGTCTCTAGTTCTAAAATGGGAATTTGCAAGATGCGAGTAGAACGAGGGAATTTATCGGTCGTTCACAGCAGTTTGTTTCCCGGCGGCGAGAACTGCGCTAAGGGCGAGCGTGACTACCGTGCAGCGACTCGCTCGGCCAGCAGTCCGACTTCGGCCGCGATCTTTTCCAGCTTCGCGCGCGTCTCCGGTTTTACCCGCACCATGGGCAGGCGGTAGTTTTCTTCGATGCGGCCCATGATCGCCAGCAGACACTTTGCCGGCATCGGATTTGATTCAATAAAGAGCGCTTGCATCAGAGGCAAGTACTTGCGGTGCAACGTGCGAGCGCGCGGCCAGTCGTCGTCGAGTGCGGCTTGGGTCATTTGCGCGATTTCAGAGGGAATCACGTTGGAGGCGACAGAAATGATTCCGCGTCCCCCAAGAGAGATTACGGGTAGCGTAACCGCATCATCGCCGGAGAACACGGTGAAGTCTTCTGGAACGACGTTCAGAGCCTCGGCGATTTGCGTCATGCTGCCGCTGGCTTCTTTCACGGCGACGATGTTGTGAATTTTCGCCAGCCGCGCCAGCGTTGCCGGCTCGATGTTCGCTGCGGTACGCCCGGGTACGTTGTAGAGCACGATCGGCTTGTCCACAGCTTCGGCGATCGCTTTAAAGTGCTGATACTGTCCTTCCTGCGTCGGCTTGTTGTAATAGGGGGACGCTGTGAGGATCGCATCCACGCCTT
>DATEMI010000536.1:0-2722 GCA_035275665.1 Terriglobales bacterium
GGTTGAAACCGCGACGCAGGCGATCAGGCTTGTGCTCGGCGGGGTGTTCGAGGCGTATCCCCGGCTCAAAGTCGTTCTCGGCCATCTCGGGGAGACGCTGCCGTTCCTGGTGTGGCGCGTCGATCACGCGCTCGCCCGTCCCGGCGCGAAGACGGTGAGCTTCCGCGACGCCTTCTGCGGCCACTTCTACATCACGACCAGCGGCAACTTCTCCAATCCGGCGCTGTTGTGCTGCGTGATGGAGATGGGCATCGACCGTATCCTGTTTGCCGTCGATTGGCCTTTCGTCGCCAACAAGCCGGCGGTGCAATGGATGCAGACTGTGCCGCTGTGCGACGAAGACAAGATCAAGATCTTGAGCGCCAACGCCAAGCGGCTTTTCAAGATGTAGTTCTGTGCATCAGCCGTGCGAGCAGGACGCGATTGCCGCTCGCGGCATGGCATTGTATGGGGTGCGCGTGGGGCTGCCTGCGCCTGAGCGCATCGGGCCCGTAGCTCAATGGTTAGAGCCGACCGCTCATAACGGTCTGGTTGGAGGTTCGAATCCTCCCGGGCCCACCAGCAACATCAATGGCTTATGAACGTTTTCCGGTCGGCAGTTTAATCACCGCACCAGTTATCGCACCAGATACGTCCCGTTTTTGTTCCCCCGTTGGATCGTGCTGCACGATCTTCTCGACAGCATCCGACAGGTAGTCTGGATGATGGTGCCCATAGGTGTTGAGCAAAACTTCGAGCGACATTCCAAGATAGCCCGCCGCTTGCCATGGATCCGCACCCCTCTGCATCAACCATGTTGCTGCGGTATGCCGAAGTGTGTGCGGCGAGACCCCGCTATCGAGCCCAGCAAGCCGTACGGCCCTCTTGAATGCCGTCTTCACAGATGAAATGGGTTTGCCATTGAACTCGACGAAATGCTTCGTCTCAGGATCCATTCTATGCCAGCGTCGCAGATGGGCGAGCAGCCGGGAGGGAATAGGAACAGTCGGTTGGCGCTTGTTCGTTTTTGCGCTTCCCTGTTTACGACGGTAGTAACGCCCGCGGTCCAAATCGACGAATGCCCTGCCGATCGCTGGAATCGGCGAAGCAGCAGCGATCGCGCCAGCACGCGAACCGCTATAGATCCCAATCAGAATAAAACGCGCGAGGTGTCTGAGAGGCCGCTTGTCCGTCGGCACCTTATGGCCCTTTTGCGGTCCGCGTGACATTCTCTGCATCTCGCGGCATCGCCAGCAAGTCCAAATCAATTTAGCGGCTTCAGATCGCGTGAGCCATCGGTCACGAGGCTCACCTTTCGCGGGAAGGGTAATCTTCACCACACCACGATGATAGCCCTCCGCCGCGTGATGGTTGATTGCAGCACGCAAGTCTTCGAGGTCACGTCTTGCACCACCCTTGTTGCCGCGCACCTTCACGTATTTGCGGCACTCCTGGCCGTCGACATCGGCCAACATCTTTGCGCCCCACCAATTGTTGAGACGCCCAATGCGCTTCTTGAATTTTCGAATGCCTGGACCAGTATCTTCGTCCTCTTCGGTGACTGCAAACCGGTCGCGTAGTTTCGCCAATTCCGCGTCCAGGTAAATCGAGAGCACATCGGCGATCGGAATCACCTCAATGTCTTGAACCGTGCGCTTAGGAGTGTACTTCGAGGCAATGTAATCCTTCAGCTTTTGCTCTGCGGCCGCAACCTCATCTGCAGAGCAGCCTGTGCTGATATCCCGACCGTTGTCGCGGATGATCCAGGTGGCTCTATGTGTGATGCTTCCGGCTTTGTCTCGCCGTTCGGCTTTAAGGTGGAGTCTGGCGCCCTTGCTTCGACGCGGCATAGTTGTCGCATCCGTTCTATGTGAGCCAGCGTAGTAAACTCTTTGCCAGCGATTTTCTCAATCACGAGACGGCTGCGATCCCGCTCGCGCCGCAGACCTGCGACCGTCATTCCACCCATAGGAAACGCGATCTTGATGGCATCTGCAAGGCGCAGCGGTGTATCAGCAGTGATGTCGCTTCTCTTCCGAGGGGTCATCACGCGACTCTGAAATCTTATAGTAGATTGGCTCACCGCCAGTATGTCGCGAACAATTGCCTCGTTTGAAGCCGATTGCGACCAGCGTCGCAAGATTGGCGGCTCAGGCGCAGAAGATCGTACTGTTCCGCTGCAGATGTGGGGGCTCGGGGCCTAGCCTCGCTGCATCGAGACTATGAGTTTGCGCCCTTCTGGGTGGGCCGGAGACGTCCTCAACGTCGTGTTGTTCCACAAGTCCGCGCGCGTAGAACCTATGGACATCCCGGAGGGTACGGAGATCACCGCGCGCACCGGGCAATTCGGCGAGGATGGCTGGGAAGATGACTATTCGGTGATCGAGGAAGTGCCGCCTGCGCCTAAGGAGGCGGAGAAGAACGAGAAGGATCGGAGGTGACCGGATTTCGAGGCCATACGGGCAATGCCTTGGGAACAAGTCGATACCGATTGGCGTGAAGCAAGTCTTCGTATTGTGCCCGAAAGCATCAAGGTACATCGCGTGAGGCGCGTGGAATTTGAGACGGACGAATTCCCCGTCCGGCGCCACAGATGGGAGAAAAGAGAGTCCGACTTCTAAGCACGACGAGCTACAAGCTTGCCCAAGTTGAAGCGATTAATGCGGTCAAGGCCATAAAACAGTGAGGGAGCGATGGAGCATACCGTGCCGATCGAACGTGCTGGATCCCCAAAGAGTGAGAG
>DATEMI010000537.1:0-7254 GCA_035275665.1 Terriglobales bacterium
TGCACCGGACGGCCGAAGATCACGCTGTCCGGACGCGAAAAATAGACGTGCTCGAAGACGCAGCTTGACTGCTGCTTCGGCGCCGAAAAGTAGCGTGAGTGCACTCCTTCGCTCCCGACAATCGCGAGTTCGCCAGGCTTCAAATCCCGCTCGAAGTGTGCGCCAATCAGATCGAATGCGCAGCTCTCGGACGCAAAGACCACGGCCGGCGCTCCCGTTCCATTAGCGCTGGGCAGAGTTCCCATCGACAGCGGACGAAATGCGTGCGGATCGCGCGCGGCGAAGATGCGATCGCGCGTCATCAGCACAAGGGAGAAGGCGCCCTCAATCCGACGCAGCGCATCCGCGATTGCATCGGGCAGCGTCTGCTCTTTGGACTGCGCGATGAGATGTACAACGACTTCGGTATCGCTGGTGGTCTGAAAAATGGATCCGTTCTGTTCGAGCTGCCGACGCAGAACGTGCGCGTTCACCAGATTGCCGTTGTGGGCTAGAGCTATCGCGCCCTTGTTGCACTCCACGCGAATAGGCTGCGCGTTCAGTAGCGCCGAATCCCCCGTCGTGGAGTAACGCGTGTGGCCTATGGCGAGCGACCCAGGCAGACGACCCAGGACATCTTCGGTGAAGATGTCGGCCACCAGCCCCATGGCTTTGATGTTGTGCAGCCGCACGAGATCGGAGCTGGCGATGCCGGCTGATTCCTGTCCGCGATGCTGTAGCGCATACAGACCGAGATAGACGAGCTTCGAGGCCTCAGAATGGCCATGAACGGCCATTACGCCGCATTCGTCATGAAACTTATCGCTCTTGTCGATGAATGGCATTTAGCTTCTAGCCGCTAGCTACTGGCTGCCAAGTCTCCGGTTCTACACGGCTTCTACTTTTCGTTTGACCGTTGTGTTCGCTCTGGCTTTAAGCCGGAAGCGGGTAGCTACTTGTCCAGCAAGTCGGGCACAAGGTGATCAGGCACATCCGAGTGTAGTGCGGATTCCAGCGCCCCCGCCCATACATTTTTCAAATCGCGCACATAAGCCGAAACTGCGTCGGTGGATGCCCGCTGCACGACCAGACGATCGCCTCCGGTGCGTCCTAGAAACTCCAGTTGAATTGAGTGGGAATCGGCTATGTCTTGGATGTTCTGGCGGTTACCTGGGACGCAGGAAACCAGCACTCTGCTCGCTTTTTCCCCGAACAGCGCCAACTCCAGCTCTTCAGAACCGTCGGGCAGGCGCAGCTCCGCACCAATTTCGTGGCGGAAGCAGCATTCGGCTGCGGCCACGGTTAACCCGCCATCGGAGCAGTCATGCGCCGATTCGATTAGATCCTTAGTGATTAGGCCTAGAAGGCACTCGTGCAATCCTGCCTCGGCTTTGAGATCGAGACTGGGAGGCTCTCCCCAAAGTTCGCCAACCACTTCCTTGGCGTATTCTGACGAGCCGAAGCGGCGGTCATCGTAAGCCGCTGGTGAAGCGGAGAGTAGAAATACTTCGCGCCCGGGAGCTTTGAAATCGCACCCAACGACATGGCGGATATCGTCGAGAATGCCCACTACTCCGAGCACCGGAGTCGGATAGATACCCTCCCCGAGCGTTTCATTGTAGAGGCTCACGTTGCCGCCGGTGATCGGCGTTCCAAGAGCATTGCAGGCTTCAGCAAGACCGTCGATCACTTCCGAGAACTGCCACATGATGTGCGGCTTCTCGGGATTGCCAAAGTTCAGGCAATTGGTCGCCGCGACCGGCAGCGCACCTGCACACGCCACCTTGCGGGCGGCTTCGGCTACCGCGTGCATCGCTCCCAATTTGGGATTCAGATAGCACCAGCGGCCATTCCCGTCGAGCGACATTGCAAGCCCGCGCTGCGTGCCTTTAATGCGCATCACCCCGGCATCGCCTCCTGGACCAAGCACAGTATTGGTCTGCACCATACTGTCGTACTGCTCGTGAATCCAGCGCTTCGAGCAGATGTTCGAACTGGCGAGTAGAAGCTTCAGTTCAGGAGTGAAGTCTCGTTCAGCGCCGAGTTGCACCGATGCAGGCTTCTCCTTCGATACAGACGCTGACCAAGGCTGCATGGGACGGTGGTAAACAGGCGCATCGTCTGTAAGCGAAGTGTTGGGGATATCGGCGACAACATTGCCGTGCTCGAGGACGCGGAGCCGCGGCTCGCGAATGACGCGTCCGACGGTAACAGAATCCAGACCCCATTTGTCGAACACGCGAAAGACTTCTTTTTCGCGGCCGTTCTCGGCAACGAGCAACATGCGTTCCTGCGATTCGCTGAGCATGATCTCGTATGCATTCATGCCCTGTTCCCGTTGCGGTACGAGATCGAGTTCGATCTCGATGCCTACCGCACCGCGGGCCCCCATTTCGCACGTCGAGCAGGTCAGGCCAGCGGCGCCCATGTCCTGAATACCAACAATCGCGCCTGTTTGCATGGCTTCGAGGCAGGCTTCGAGCAACAGCTTTTCCATGAATGGATCGCCCACCTGTACGTTAGGACGCTTCTGCTCGGAGCCTTCCTTGAACTCCTCGCTGGCCATAGTGGCGCCGTGAATACCATCGCGGCCCGTCTTCGAACCTACGTAAATGACAGGGTTGCCCTCTCCAGCGGCTTTGGCATAGAAAATCTCGTCCTTACGCACCAGCCCAAGCGCAAACGCATTTACCAGCGGATTGCCCGAGTAGCACTCCTCGAACTTCGTTTCGCCTCCCAGATTGGGAACGCCAAAGCAGTTTCCATACGAAGCAATTCCGCTGACTACACCTTCGAGAATGGAGTGATTTTTGTGAAGAAGCTGCTGAGCTTCTAAGCTGCTGAGTTTTTGAGGTCTGCCATTCGAAGAGTCAGCGCTCTTTCCTGTCCCCTGTCCCCTGTTCCCTGTCCTCTGCTTCACCGGTCCAAACCGCAGCGAATCCATGACGGCCAGCGGTCGCGCGCCCATGGTGAATATGTCGCGCAGAATTCCTCCTACTCCGGTCGCGGCACCCTGGAATGGCTCGATGTAGGAGGGATGGTTGTGCGACTCGATCTTGAACGCGCATGCCCAGCCATCACCGATGTCGATAATGCCGGCGTTCTCGCCTGGGCCTTGAACCACGCGTGGGCTGCGCGTCGGCAAACGTTTCAGGTGAACCTTTGAAGACTTGTACGAGCAGTGCTCACTCCACATCACGCTGTAGATACCAAGCTCAGTGAGCGATGGCTCGCGCCCGAGCGCCTGCACAATGCGTTCGTATTCGTCAGCGGTGATGCCGTGGGTTTTGAGCAACTCCGGGGTAGCGCGACACGGGAAAGGAGCAGATTGCAGAGAGTGAGTAGCCATTTCGGGGGTAAGGCTATTTTCTCATGAACACCGACGGAAGCGCCGGGTTACCGGTACGCCGAATGATCAGCTCCGGGCGATAATGCCGGGTGCAACCTCGATAAACGCAGCCGCAACCCACGCGGCTGCTCCACCGCCTACCAATGGCGGTTCTGTCATGCGGGGGTCCTCGTATTTATCGTGAAGACTTTCAAGCCGCTCTGATCGACTATGGCGCTATCGCGAGCGTCGGCCAATGCCTCTCCAACAAGCAAGATCGACGGAGCAGGCAGATATCCCATATCGGGAAGCGCGCCGAGCGTAGTGCGAATGGTGGTTTGCGTCTCTCGGGATACGGCGGATACAACCGCGCAAGGCGTTTCCGGCCCAAACCCTTCTTGGAGTAAGCGCCCAACGATTGCCGAGTAATCGGGTCCCGGCATGTAGATGACCTGGGTGGTTCCTTCAGACGCGCCCGGTTGCGCGCGATGTCCGGTGCTGAAGACAACGCGAGAGGCTTTACGGCGATCGGTGAGCGAAGCTTCGAGCGCCGCCGCGGCTGCAAATGCCGTGCTGATGCCGGGAACAATCTCAAACTCAATTCCCGCTCGTCGGAGAGCGTCAATCTCTTCGCCTGCTCGCCCGAAGAGCATTGGGTCTCCCGATTTGAGACGCACGACCGTGCGTCCCGATTCGGCATAAGCGACGAGCATCGCGTTGGTTTCTTCCTGCGAGACGCGAGCGGCGCCGCAGCGCTTGCCGACCGAGATCTTGAGCGCAGTCGCAGGAATTAGAGCGAGAATCTCGTGACTGATCAGATCGTCGTGCAGCACCACGTCAGCTTCCCGCAGCACGCGCAGTGCTTTGAGCGTAAGCAGTTCGGGATCGCCTGGGCCAGCTCCGACCAAAAATACTTTTCCTTGCGCTCGCAGGCTCATGCCCGGGCTCCTCGTGGATAGACCAGGTCACGCAAAAGCTGCAGTCGCTTGGGACCCGGCTGATGTTCGCGCAAAATGCGGCGCCGCTCTTCGCCAATGCGTTCCACGGCGCTCGAAAGCTCCTCAGGAAGCGCTTCGCTGATTTCGTCGCGAACCCGCTGCGCCAGATGTGGGCTTTCGCCCTGCGAAGAAACAGCTACGATCAGCGATCCTCGCCGCACCACTGCCGGATAGTAAAAATCGCACAGCGGCGGAACATCGACCACATTGGCGAGAATGCCGCGGCGCTGCGCTTCTTCGTAAATCTGCCGGTTGAGAGCTTCATCCGAGGTGGCGACGATGACGAGATAAGCTCCATCCAGATCGGCAGGCACATAAGTGCGCTGATGCCAACTGACGCGTGCCGCGAACGTTTCCCGAAACGAGACCGACGACGAAGGATCTACTACGACGACATCGGCGCCCGCCTCAAGCAGCCCCGCGATCTTCTGCGTGCCCACGGGTCCCGCGCCGACCACCAGGCAGCGCCGCCCTTCGAGCTTGAGGAAGATGGGAAACAGGTTCACTTATTCGACTCCCTGCGGAACGCGCTGAGTCGGCAGATCGCGCTCGACTGCAGCTAACTCCGCTCCGGCGAGAAATTCGCGCAGCTCGAGGTCGCTGTGGCGCGCAAACCAGGCGCGCAGATTCTCTTCGCGCTCGCGAGTCGCCAAATATGTTCGCAGCAGACGCTCGAGAGCGTCCGGCACTTCCGTCGCGGGTGCCCGGTAGCCGACCGGTCTTCCCGTTCTCGCCCACGCGCCGACCGATCCGCCCGCGCAGAAGTAGTAAGCATCGACCAGCTTGCCATTGTGCTTAATCTTTTTGCCTTCGAGACCGATGTCGGCGATCCAGTGCTGGCCGCAGCTGTTCGGGCATCCGGTGACGTGCAGCTTCAACTGCTGATCGAATTCGGGAAGACGCGTCTCCATCTCCTCGACTAACCAACGCATGAAGCCTTTGGTTTCTGTAATAGCCAGTTTGCAGAACTCGGTGCCGGTGCAGGCGATGGCCCCGCGCCAGAACGGCGTGCCCTCAACGTGCAGATCGATCTCTTCCAGTTCGCGCGCCAGCTCGGCCGTACGGCTGCGGGGCACGTTCAAGATGATGAAGTTCTGCATTGTCGTAGTGCGAACCTCGCCGGTGCCGAAGCGTTCAGAAAGCTCCGCCACCTGCGCGAGCTGATCGCCACTAAGACGGCCGCGCAGGACCGACGCTCCCACGTAGGCGAGTCCTGGCTGCTTCTGCGGATGAATGCCGACGTGGTCGCGATAGATGTCGGAAGGAATGCGCTCCTCTTCGGCAGGATCGAGCTTGTAGCCAAGCCGCGCTTCGACTTCGGCAAGAAAGCGCGCGGCGTCCCATCCTTCGCGGAGGAAAAGATGCTTCAATCGCGCTCGCTCGCGGTTCTCACGCAAAGCTGACTGCTCGCGAAATACTTCCGTCACCGCGCGCACCACAGAGATTGCACCGTCGAAAGGAATGAAGCAATTCAGACGTACGCCCAAATGCGGATCGGACGACAACCCACCGCCGACACGCAGTGAAAAACCAATCTCTTTATTCCCAAACCGGTTCCGCTCGGTAGCCGTGAGAGCGACATCGTTGATCTCCGGGAACGAGCACCAGCTTCGGCATCCAGTGGCGGTGATCTTGAATTTGCGGGGCAGATTGTAGAACTCGGAGTTTCCTGAAAGCTCGTGTGCGATGCCGCGCGCGAGAGGCGAAGCATCGATGAACTCGTCGCCCGCAACTCCGGCCAGCGGGCATCCGGTCACGTTGCGTACGACATCGCCGCACGCTCCCTTCGGACCGAGACCGACGGTCGCGAGCGCATCCATGGTTTCAACGAGTCCCTGAACGGTCAGCCAGTGGAGCTGGATGTTTTGACGAACGGTGATGTCAGCCAGATTGCGTGCTTGTTTCTGCGAAACTGCAGCGATGGCGCGCAACTGCTTCGATGTGGCGATGCCATTGGGCAGGCCGATGCGCATCATGAAGTACTCGGTCGCGAGTCCTTCGCCGCCCTTGCCGCCCACCGCGCCTACGCCGTCACCCTGCGTGTAGATGCCCCACCATTTGAAGTAAACGCTGGCCCACTCCGGAGGGATGGAGCCGCGTCCTTCGCGCGCGAACTGGCGAATCTGCTCGACGTGCTCCCACGGATTCAGCTCGCGCTTCAGGCGCTCGAGTTTCTGAGCCTTGGTCTCCTTTACTTGTGCTGCCTCTGGCATGATCTCCCTTTGCCGTCTGCGTCCCGGCCGCCGCAATTTTGTGGGGAAAATAAAAAGCCCATCCGATGTGGATGGGCTTCTTTGAGACTTATCGGGGACTATAACGAAAGTCTAGGAATGCACCTCCACACACGAGCGCACACGAATCCGACAACAACACATGCTCGTGATGGAGAGACGATTCATTAGTGAATTACCCTACCGGACGGGGTCGGGGATGTCAACCTTACCATGGGATGCGAGAGCTAAATGCGAAGGCGCAAGTTTTTCAGCTCCCGTGAGTCCCGGTAATCACGCGGAATGCGAGCGGAGTAACCTTGTCCTCAGCATTTCGGCGACTTTCGTCATAGGCAATAGCTCCCGATAGTTCGGGGGGCTGCTGCTATCCAGCATCCGCCTTCTTCTCGATCAAATTCAATATGAAAGTTCACTCCTCCGAAACCAACTCATAATCTAAACCTGCATTAGCCACCAGGCATGTGCTCTGGCGAAGGTCTCAACCATCTGTCATCCTGAAGCGCTTCTGTTGCGCGAAGGATCTCCGACACGGCTTCGGACTTACATGCACTTGCGAGGCTTTTCGGCCAAAGTCTTGAGCGATTTGGGTGAGGTGCCAGACCAACCGCAACTTAGTCCGACAGATGGCGGGAGATCCTTCGCGCAAAAGAAGCGCTTCAGGATGACAGGTTACATAATCAGGTTCTACATAATTTTGAACCCACTGCATTACTTGCGA
>DATEMI010000538.1:0-4229 GCA_035275665.1 Terriglobales bacterium
TTACGAATATTTTTACCCCTCTGATTGCAGCCATAGGCGGCAAGCCCGATTTCTCGAACCTAAGCGTGACGATCAACAACAGCAAGATCATGTATGGAGCATTTCTCAATGCCCTGATCTCGTTCCTGATGATCACACTTGCCGTATATCTGTTCATCGTTGCACCGATGAACGCCTGGATAGCGCGTCGCAACAAAGGCGAAGCTCCGCCCGATCCAACGACGAAGAAGTGCCCGGAGTGCCTGAGCGAAATTCCCATTGCGGCACGACGCTGCGCGTTCTGCACAGCAACGCTGTCGGGAACATCAGCCGCCACCGGGAGGTAGAACTGTGCCGGCTTCCGGCAAAGCGAAACCGCCGTCGAGATGACGGCAGTTTCTCACAAGACTGACTTCATACCAAGCTACTTGGCCGGAAGCCGATAGCCGGAGGCGAGTAGCCTGTTTATGCCTTCTGACTCCCGATCCGCATTCCGTAGAACGACTTCCATACAAAGAACAACGAGATCACAAAGAAGAGCACCGCCAGCGCAGTGCTCAATCCAGCGCCGCGCTCCGCAGTGAGCCGAACGGCAAGCTCAACAGCAAGCAATCCGAACAGAGTAGTGAACTTAATGATCGGATTCAAAGCGACCGAGGAGGTGTCTTTGAACGGATCGCCAACTGTATCGCCAACCACAGTGGCGTCATGCAGCGCAGTTCCTTTCTGTTTCAATTCGGTCTCGACGATCTTCTTGGCGTTGTCCCACGCGCCTCCGGCGTTCGCCATGAAGATGGCCTGATATAAGCCGAAGATGGCGATCGAAATCAGATAGCCGATGAAGAAGAATGGTTCCGCGAAAGAGAAGGCCAGGGTCACGAAGAACACCGCGATGAAGATGTTCAACATGCCTTTTTGCGCGTACTGGGTGCAGATCTGAACCACCTTCTTACTATCAGAAACCGAAGCCTTCTCGACGCCCTCGAGGCGGATATTCGCCTTAATGAACTCGACTGCTCGATATGCGCCGGTTGTTACGGCCTGTGTGGAGGCGCCTGTGAACCAGTAGATCACCGCGCCACCAGCTACCAGTCCGAGAACGAAAGGAGCATGCAAGAGAGACAGGGAAGCGAGCTGTGATGTCAATCCATTGGTGAGAGCCATGATGATAGAGAAGATCATCGTGGTCGCACCGACAACGGCCGTCCCGATCAGCACAGGTTTTGCAGTCGCTTTGAATGTGTTACCGGCACCGTCGTTCTCTTCAAGCAGAGCCTTGGCGCGTTCGAAGTGAACTTCGCCTGGATTCTCACGCTGAATTTCCGCTACAGGAATGTTCTCGATGAGTGAGAGCTCATAGACAGATTGAGCATTGTCTGTGACAGGTCCGTATGAGTCGACTGCGATCGTGACCGGTCCCATGCCGAGAAACCCGAATGCCACCAGACCGAATGCGAAAACGGCGGGCGCGAGCATAAGCGGAACGTTGGTTCCGGGCAGAGGTGCTCCGAGGCCGCTGGTGCTCACCTGATAGCCAACCGCCATCAACGCGGCCATCGTCAACCCGAGCCAGTACGCGGAGAAGTTGCCGGCGACCAGTCCTGAAAGAATATTCAGCGAAGCTCCGCCTTCTTTGGATGAAGTAACCACCTCGCCGACGTGGCGCGACTCGACGGAGGTGAACACCTTGACCAATTCGGGAATGATCGCTCCCGCCAGTGTTCCGCAGGAGATAATGAGCGAGAGCTTCCACCACAGCGAAGTATCCCCGCCCAGATCGGGAATGATCAGCTTGGAGACGATAAACGTGGCGATGATCGAGATGATGGAAGTAATCCAGACAAGCGACGTTAGCGGCGCCTCAAAGTTCATGTGATCGCTGTTGCGGTAGCGGCCACTGGCAAAGGCATTGTTGATGAAGTAAGAACCCGCGCTGGTGATCAGCATCATGATGCGCATTACAAAAATCCAGACCAGGAGTTGAACCTGAATCTTAGGATTCGGCACGCCTAGGAGAATGAAGGTGATCAGCGCGACGCCGGTTACGCCATAGGTCTCGAAACCATCGGCGCTGGGGCCGACGGAGTCGCCGGCGTTGTCACCGGTGCAGTCGGCAATCACGCCAGGGTTGCGGGCATCGTCTTCTTTGATCTTGAAGACGATCTTCATCAGGTCGGAACCGATGTCGGCGATCTTCGTGAAGATACCGCCGGCGATACGCAGAGCAGCCGCGCCCAGCGATTCGCCGATAGCGAATCCGATGAAGCACGGACCGGCGTAGTCTCCGGGCACGAAGAGCAGGATGAAGAGCATGAGCAGCAGTTCGACGCTCACCAGCAACATGCCGATACTCATGCCGGCCTTGAGTGGGATCGCGTAAAGCGGAAATGGTTTGCCGCGAAGTCCAGCAAAGGCAGTACGCGAATTGGCGAATGTATTTACGCGAATTCCAAACCAGGCCACGCCGTAGCTGCCGAGAATACCGACGATGCTGAAGGCGAGAATGATCGTGAGAGTGAGTGCGGCTGGATGTCCCGGAATGGGAGCAAGGATTCCGAAGTAGAGCCCAATAATAACTGCGATAAACACCCACAAGAGCGCGATGAATTTGCCTTGCGTAATCAGATACGTCTTGCAAGTTTCGTAGATCAGCTCAGAGATCTCACGCATGGAGCGGTGTACCGGGAGGTTCTTCAGATTCATGTAGATTCCCAGTCCGAACAGCAGTCCGAGCACGCAGAAGATCAGTCCAACGAGCAACAAGGCATGTCCGTTCATGCCAAGGAAATCGACACTGGAAAGATCCGGCAGCTTGAGATTCGCTTCCCCTGCCGGTTCGGAAGTGGGAGCAAGGTTTCCTTGTGCCTGCGCGAGAGCCATTGGCCCTTGCAGGATGAGCATCATGCAAACGAGAGCGCCTGCTCCGAGTACGCGGCGAAGCAGGTTGACGAAGTTGTGGCGCGGCGAGGCCGCAGAGCCAGCCATGAGACCGGCGTGCGAGGTCAGCATTCGATTCCTCCAGAACAAACCTTTAGAGATTCAGTCTTCGAGATGAAGGAGCATTTACGTTCATCGCCGACAAATGACGATGTCGCAGTCCCGGAACCCGCGCTTCCACTCGAATGGTGTTCTGAAGCTTGGCCGCGTCTCCCGTTCCCTCCGCCGAAGCGAAAGGAACACCCAGGGTGGGACCACTTTTTGCCTCGTGTCCAGGTGCAGAACGCATCCGCTCCGAACGAGGCAAACCCCTGTTTATAACATGTTGGAAAAATGAGGGTCAAACGGTACACAGGTTAAAATCGCGAAGCTAAACGCAATGAATCCAGCTTCCATTCCGGCGCTGCAAGACGACTACACCACCCGGTGGCACTCCGATCCACAGGCAGGCTCCGAAAGCGGCCTCAATGCGCTGATCCTCGAACAGCATCGCCAGAACTTCGCGCTCTGGCACGAAGAAGATCGAGCCCGGGCCCCGCTGGCTCCTGCAGAGCAGATTGCCCAGACGAAGCGCAACATCGATGCTCTGAATCAAGTGCGGAATGATCTCGTCGAGGCGATCGACAGGGAACTGTTGCAAGAACTCGAAAAGGCTGGTGTGCAGCTTTCAGGCGAACTTCATTCCGAAACGCCAGGCATGATTATTGATCGCCTCTCGATCCTCTCGCTCAAGATCTTTCACACGCGAGAGCAGATCGAGCGCGAGGACGTTGACGCCGACCACGTGCAGCGCAACCGCGAACGGCTCGAGGTTCTGGTCGAGCAGAGAGATGATCTAGCGGCATCTCTGATGAAACTCTGGCATGAGATTCAAAACGGGAAGCGGAAGTTCAAGCTATATCGGCAGCTGAAAATGTACAACGATCCCAACCTAAACCCTCAGATCTACGGCGCGAAGTCCTGAAGCGTGTAGAAAGTGACTAGTCAAGTGACTAGTTGTATAATCGAGATGATCGGAGGAGTGGATGGCTTCCTGGCAAGCACACGATGCCAAAGCGCGTTTCAGCGAACTATTGGAAACCGCGCTAAAAGATGGCCCGCAAATCGTCACGAGAAGAGGAGTGGAGGCCGCAGTCTTGGTACCAATCGAAGAATGGAATCGCCTACAGAATACTGCTCGCGAAAGTCTAAAGAGCTTGTTGCTTGAGCCAAATCCCCGGTTCGACAATATTGCTGCTCAAAGGGGTTCTCTGCGGCGACGTGGGACAAAACTATTTCGATGAAGGGCTACTTACTCGATACCAATGTAATTT
>DATEMI010000539.1:0-2025 GCA_035275665.1 Terriglobales bacterium
CGGCGTGAAACATGTCGAAAGGGATAGCATCGGGGAATTTGCGCGGATCGTCAGCGAAGGCGAATCGCGCGTTCGCATCAATAAATTTGCGAATCAGCCAAGCCGATGAGACACGGTCGATGCCTGGTCGCGTTCGCGTCAGCCAGGTTCGGTTGAGAAATTCCTTGCGCTTCTTGGCCGAGGTAGCCGAAGTGCCTGGTGCAAGTCCATCTGCGGTGTTAAGCAGGCTCTCGACGCGGCTGCGCATCGGGCTGTTGAAGAAATCGATTGCTACAATCTGTTGAAAGCGGCGACGCAGTCGCGACAGCTCGCCGGTGCTTCGTTTGGAGCTTTTCTTCCTAAGATCCCGCATGAGCTGTTCGAAATCGCGCGACCGCGCTTCGACGAACATCTGACGCAATTGTGCCGAGGGCTGGTCGTCGATCTGATTGACTTTTACAACCGATGCCTGGCCCTTGTACTTGCGGATGGTGGTAGCGAGCCACTCGAAGTGTTCATGATTCGCCGCTGTATTCGGCAACAAATACCCGGAGCTCGGAAGAGGCAGCACACCGTACTGCTTTAGTTTTCGCCAAACCTCAACGCGACGACTGGCTTGGTTTGCGGGCATACTAAACATCAGAAGCAGCCATGGAGCATCGGCAGTGGTGGTCTGTTGCGGCGTGTGCGCCATTGCCTTGGGTGCTACTGACATTCCCTAATATGCTATAGATGTAACAGTACGACTGCAAAATGGGCGAGCCGTTTCAGCCCTGCCCATTTCGGCATTCCCTTTTTCGAGACCCCAGCCAAATTGGCCGGCCCCTTAGAAAGTGACCGTCTAGGCGCTGCTCGATGGTGCCCGACGCGTGAAGTTAAGATGTTCCATTCCGACACGAATGCGGAAACGCTCAGTACAGCTTATCGTTCCCCTCGCGGCGCTTTGGTTCTGCGTGCCGTCTCTCGCGCAACAAGTGCCGCTCGCTCGGATGGCATACGCAGTGCGGGTGGACAGTCCTCCCAAACTCAATGGCTCTCTGAATGACCCGCTGTGGCTCACAGCAAAAGCAATTACGGACTTTCGACAACGAGAGCCGGATGAGGGAGAACCCGCAACCGAGCGCGCGGAAGTCCGAATTCTCTACACGAAGCGATCTGTCTACTTCGGTATCAGTTGCTTCGAATCGGAGGGACAGCACGTCACCTCAAGCGAACTTCGTCGCGATGTGAGCCAGGACTTCGATGATTATTTCGAGATCGTGATTGATTCACGTCACGACCGTCGAAACGCTTACGTTTTCGAAATCAATCCTCTGGGCACACAGCGGGATGGTTTGATCACGGAAGAACAAGGTGGTGGAGACACTGACTTTGATCCGGGCTGGGATGGCGTTTGGGTGTCGTCAGCACAACGAACACGATCTGGCTGGACAGCGACGGTCGAGATACCGTTTTCGACGCTGAACTTCATCTCTTCCAAAGACGTGGTGTGGGGTCTCAATTTCAAGCGCTTCATTCGCTGGAAAAATGAGGAAGACCTCTGGTCGGGGTGGCGGCGCGCCTTCGGCGTCACTAAAGTCAGCCAGGCAGGAGTGCTCCAGGGCATCACTGACATCAGCAGTGGCCGCCTCCTTATTATTAAGCCGTACTTGCTTGGCGGATTTCGCCATCTCCCGCCAGCGGCAGCGGGCAGCGGATTAGAGCCAGGCACTTCAATACAGCACACCGGCGGCGTAGATGCGAAGATCGGGCTTCGCTCCAATCTCGTTGCGAACCTCACCGTCAACACCGATTTTGCTGATGCAGACGTTGACATCGTTCAGTTCAATCTCACGCCCTACAAGCTGTTCTTTCCGGAGAAGCGACAGTTTTTTTAGAGAACGCAGGCATCTTTGCGTTTCCTATGGGCGGCGAAAGCGATCTTCTCTTCTTTAGCCGGCAGATCGGGATTGATCCCGTCACAGGGCAGGAGGTCCCAGTCAATGGCGGTGGAAAAATCACCGGCACACTTGGGGGATTCGATGTTGGCTTGATGGACATTAGTAC
>DATEMI010000540.1:0-2322 GCA_035275665.1 Terriglobales bacterium
CTTCCGGGAAAGATGAAAAATGCATCAGGTGTAGTGGTCGATTCGCGCCGGCGTCGGCATCGTGGCCAGGTTCTGCAGGTTCTTGCGCGAGTGCTTGTCATTCTGCATATTGCGCGCGGCCGCCGTCAGCAACTCTTCGGTGGTCTCGCCGTCTTGCGGGAAACAGGCCACGCCCATGCTGATTCCGACCTGAACGTTCTTGCCGGTTCTCACTGAAAACTTGTGAGCGCAGACAGCTTGGCGGATTCGTTCGCCAACTTGCTCGGCCATCTCTTGCGAGGCCATCGGCATTATGGCGACGAACTCGTCTCCTGCATAGCGGGAGAGAATGTCCATCTGTCGCAGTTCCTTGCGAATGATGCGGGCCGTGCTCGCCAGCAAGCGATCTCCAATGGCGTGTCCGTACTGATCGTTGACTGCCTTAAAGTCGTCAACGTCCATACTCATGATGGCCAGCGATTCTTTGTTCAATCGCTGACATTCCGCCAGACGCTGCTCGAGCATCATGTAGAAGCCGCGAGCGTTCGGCAGCTCGGTCAGCCCGTCGGTCAACGCGCTTTCCTTCGTCTTCTCGAAGGTGATGGCGTTGTTCAGGGCCGAGGCCGCGTGTTGAGCCACCGATTCGAGTAACCGCACGTGTTCCGTGGTGTACGAGGTGCGACCTTTGGAATAAAGACTGATG
The DNA here is from genome assembly GCA_035275665.1 of Terriglobales bacterium. Taxonomy (GTDB): domain Bacteria; phylum Acidobacteriota; class Terriglobia; order Terriglobales; family Acidobacteriaceae; genus Gp1-AA112. The sequence goes on from DATEMI010000540.1 coordinate 683, forward strand.
GCGCCGAAAGCTCCGTCCTCACGAATCAGCGGCGACACCAGCACGCCGCGATAGCTGCGGGCGATGTCGTCCTGCATCCCAACCAGATCGAGCTCGGGCGACGAGTTGCACATCGACCGCGAATTCGCGATGACCCAACCGGTGATGCCGTCACCAACATTGATGCGTCGCATCCTGAAGAGATCGGCATGATCACCGACCACGTGCATTGCAATGGCTCTGCCAGTTCGCTCGTCGACGATAAAGATCACGCAAGTGTCAAAAGGCACGATCGCCCGCAGCTTGTTCGAAACCAGCGTTACGGTATCGTGCATATTCAACGATGAGCCAATCGTCTGAGCAATTTCGTGCAGGGCAAATACTTCGCGCTGGGCCTCGGTAATAGAACGGAAGCCGAGCGCGCCGTCAGGAGTGCCCAGGACGTCGGAAGCAAGTCCTGCGTCAGGGCGCGCCTTGTTACCTGAATCAACGTTTTCAGATTCGACCTGCTCCTGGATGTCGGTCTTGTCGATCAGGTGATCGAACTCGGTCACATGTTTGACGAACAGGGCCACGACCTTCGGATCGAAGGACGAGCCGGACATCTTTTGCAGCAGGGCCAGCGAATCTTCGCGCTTCATGCCCTTGCGGTAGGGCCGATCGCAGCGCGTGGCGTCATAGAAATCGACCACCGAAATAATGCGGGCTACGAGCGGAATCTGCTCCGCGCGCAGGCCTTTCGGATAACCGCTGCCGTCCCACTTTTCGTGGTGGAATCGAACAATGTCTTCGACCGGATAAGGGAAGTTGACGCGTTTGAGAATGTCGCCGCCCACGGTCGGGTGAATTTTCATCTTGGCGAATTCCGCTTCGGTCAGCTTTCCGGGCTTATTCAAAATGTATTCGGGCACCGCGAGTTTGCCGATATCATGAAGCAGGGCGCCCGCCACCAGCGCACGCAGCTCCTGTTCTGAAACCTTGAGCAGCTTGCCCATTTCGGTCGCGTAGATTTGTGTGCGGCGCACATGTCCGTGAGTGGTCTGGTCTTTCGCGTCGATGGCGATGGCCAAAGACTCGATCGTATTCATGTGGAGATCGGCGATCTCTTCGGTGTATTTCAGTTTCTCCGTCTGCGATTTCGACACTTCGGTGACTCGCTTTTCGTTGAAGCGGTACAGCAAGTGGACCAGGGCCGTAATCAAAGCGCCGATAAAGAGGAAGGGAATTCCAGCGCCATGCAGCCCTGAATAAAGGAGAGCGGCTGAGGTGACATTCGCGACTTGCGTAATCAAGGTCCAGATCAAACTTTCCTGCGAAACCGTCAGGCGGCCTTCGGTCGACTCCGACGCGCTGAAAGCGATGGTCCCGAAGGTGCTCAGTGCATACTGCACCAGGCCGAACACACATAGCGGAAACAGGAGAAAGTCCAGGACGAGGCCGCCGCCCTCACCCGACGCTCCTTTGCCGGCAATGATGGTCAGCATGACGCGGAAGACGACTGAGGCTACAAAGGTCGCGATAATCGAGTTGCCGACAGCAAATATGGTGGACCATTTCTTCCAGACTGATTGCGAGGAGGTGAAACCGACGATGGCGGCCAGCAGGATTGATGGGCCGAAGCTGTTGGCCGGCGGCATGGAGTACATCATCACCGACAGAAA
>DATEMI010000541.1:0-2630 GCA_035275665.1 Terriglobales bacterium
ATCTGCCGGATCGTGGGCGAGCTCCGTCGCGGAGGAACGAACAGACTCACGATGGAACGCAGGAAAGCGAGAATCTCTCCGCGCTCGAAGATGCGATCGATATCGAGCTGCTGGACATTCATCTCGCGAACACTCTTCTTAACGCTGTAAAAGCCTGTCACCGGAGAAGGATCGATGGCGTACACCTTCGCAACCCGCGGCACTGCGTCACTGATCGGCAGAGAGTAAGCAAATTCCTGCGCGAGACCTCCGCCGAGCGAGTGCCCAGTCGAAAACAGCCGGACGTGCTCCTCCGGCCGCCATCCCGCCTCGTGTAATTTGTTCGCATACTCCTGCTCGAACGCCCGGCCAAAACTCTTCACGATCACCGTATACTCGTCGTTCTCGTGAGGAAGGAACCAGCGCAGATTTGCCTTCCAGTCTTTGATGTTGGCGAAGACAGTTCCACCAAAGGCGACAGCAATCTTCTTCTCCTCGAGATGCCACCAAACCTCCGCCCGCAGATGCACTCTCTGGATTTGAGCATGCAGCGCGGAGCCGCCGAAGTCCGGCCATCTCGTCCAGCCGCGCTGCTGGAGAGCGACGTCAGGATCAAGCGACGCGCCAGCCGTCACCTGCTTGGCATCGGGCTTACGTTCATATGCCGCCTGGCTTAGTAAAACAAACGGCAGATCCTCCCGCCCGATTCTGCCGAGTGGTTCCGGAGGCCCAAACATGCGCTGACCAGGACCACGAATCACAACCTGATCAGGATGCTGTCGAAATGCCGGCCTAATCGCCACACGCAGGAAGGCCAGCATAGCCAGCACCAAGAGGATCGTACTCACAATCAAGAGCACGCTCATGGCGAGACCCCCACAACAACCGCGAAGCTGTCGCGCAAGACTAGCACGTAAAAAACGAACACGAAAAAAGGAATACGAGAAGGAGCGCGACGCGCTCCAGCTGAATGTTCCCCGAGGAATACGACATATGTTGGGAAATAAATGCGCGGAAGCGACGGCTCTGTTTCCGCCTCTCCGAATCTTGCGTCATGGCGCGCTCTACGCACGGGTGTAGCGTAGAAATTGACGAATCTCAGCTCCGTTTGATGATGAATACGGTTTTGTCGTCGATGCGATCATCCTCTCCTATCTGGCGCAGATGGTCGTCGTCTCTAGTGGCATGCGCTAGTAAGGCATTACAAATTTCTCTGGCTGATTCCCCATAGTGCTCGCGCATTACCGATTCGAGGTGGCGGAGCTCTTCGTCGTCATTCCCGTCATAAACACCATCGCTGTAGAGGAACAGGATGTCTCCGGGGCTCATGAGCGTGATTTCAGCCACGTCGGACGAATTGGCTCCTCGCGGCCTTAATTGCATGGAAAAGTACTTGTTGCGATCGGGATGATCCTCCGGGATCTGCAGGCCTAGCGGCAGGAATTGGACCATGCGATCTTGACCAATTTCCATGAACCGGCGAAATTCGGCGGAAAAGACCATTGGCGGTGGATGTCCGAAATTCACGAACCGGAAGTATCCGTACGGGTGCACTTCTCCATACAACATGGTTGCGATCTCGCGGGCGTAGTCTTTCTCGCTTCTGCCAAGCGCATTGCGAGCTGTTACCGAATGCGCCAGGCGCAGGTTGATGTTTTCAAATAGCGCCGGCGTCGTTTTTCCATGCTGATCGAGTTCGGCGAGCATGAACGCGTGAAATGTATCGTGGACCGTGGAGGCGATCTTTGCTGAAATGAGTCCGTGGCCCTGGGCGTCGACCAGCAGAACGCCGGCCATATTGTAAAGCTCGCGCAGGTTTTCAGAGATTCTCAGCTCCTCGGAGCTGCGTGCGCGCCGGTACTCGGTTTCCATTTCGGGCTTGTAGTCTGGCCGGGATTCCAACCAGCGCACATGGTCGTCAACGGAATTACGGCACATTGTTACGGGCGAGAGCGGTTGGAGAAATTCCTTCGCTCGCTTCTGCGCCTGCTGAATTCGCGCGTCGAGATCGTAGCGCTGCTGAAAATTTATATATTCAAATAAATCGCCGCCGACTATCCCGACGGGAACGGAATTGCCATACATCTCGATTCCCGGAAGATGCGGAATTGCACCCTCAACCGGCATCAGCCGCTTGCGGAGATATTCATCAATACCTTCATCAGTGTACGACCGGGCCATGAGAAGACTGTGCACTGCGAACCCTGAGAAGCGCAAGTTCCGATTTGGGCTTACGCGCGGAGCTTGCGCCTTTGCAGATTTAAACCCCACTCGCTGCATCTTGTGCATTGCTGGTATCGGAACTGCTGGGCGGGAATCCAACCGGCAATGAAAGACGGAACAGCCTGCACTTACGAAAGTGGATATCAACGCCGAGTGCAGAATTCATGATGAAGAACTACACAACTAGAAGCAGGCGTCCAGCACTTCGATAACATGTTTGACGGGAACGCTGCGACCACTTCGTTCCATTCCTGCGCGAAGCTGCAGCATGCAACCTACATTTGCCGTAACGACGAGTTCGGCCGTTGTAGACGCGATGTCATTCATCTTCGCGTCAAGTATTTTCATCGAGAGGTGGTTCTGCGTAACGTTGTAGCTGCCGGCGCTGCCGCAACATTGATCGGAGTGCGGCATTTCTTCGAGCTCGA
>DATEMI010000542.1:0-3440 GCA_035275665.1 Terriglobales bacterium
GCTGTGCGCCTGCTAACAGGCTAGGCGGCCGTGGTTCGCGTCGAGCTGTGCTTTGGGCGTATAGCAGTTCGCACGTCGAGGTAATGCACAGCAGACGTCTTAAAAATGGCCTCGCCGTAGCGGGCAAGCAGATTGGATACCTGGGAATTCGCGAACGAAGTGCAGTGCTGTCACCGTCAGGCCGCCCCTATTTTTCTCCTCTCCATCGCCGTTCGCGCTGCTCCTCCCATCGAGCAAGCGCCTCCATTCTTTGTTCCAGGCGAGCCATCCGCTCGCATCGCCAGACGGTGTTGAGCAATTCCTCGTACTGGGTATGCAAGTCGGGCGCTTTGTCCTTGCATCGCCCATTCAGGCGATCCTCGTTACGGCGCTTCATTTGGTTGTCACCTCTATGACCACGATGCACCGAAGCTCGCCAACGTTCTGTTATGCCGCGCACAAGGCGGCTCAATTCCTGCAGACACACTGTGGTTCGGTAACGCGCGGTTGAGCGCGGGACCTCAATGACGAATCGAACATCTCAGCCGAGCTTGTTAGCCAACGCACCGACCACGCGTCGGGGCACCTGCAGAATCGATTCAGTGGCGGCTGAACAAAGGCGACAGGGGTTTGGGCATGCGGCGCAAGGCGCACACGCGGACGATTGGTGCAGAGAATGATGCGCGCGCCAATACTTTCGACGTCAACGGTTGGTGTGTCGGAAGTCGATGACCGTCCACGACGGCGAGGCCGGGAGGGGTAATGAGATCAATCATGGTCGCCAAAGGCCAGCTCGTCTCGTCATTAGGGAGGAAGGCGCCAATACACCCCAAGAAGGAGATCGCCTTGAGGGTGACCTGCGCCACGTGCGCAGCAGTGATTGGCAGAAGTGCGGTTTATCACGGACCGACTGTCTACTGCAGCATCGAATGTGCCCAAGCCGACAGTTACCGGCACGCTCCAGGTAACTATCTGGGCTGATCGGGTATGGCTGTCCGAATGAGAGCGATGGTTGCTGACAATGGTCAAGTCCACGGAGTCTTGGTGCACGTGATTTTCGATGGCGCCGAGCAGAGCCTATGCGGAGTTTTCGCACGTGACCATTTGGTTCCAGGGGTATCTGGTGAACAGATTTGCCCAGCCTGCCTGGAGCATCTCCGCACGGAGTGGCAGACCGCGAGATCATTTCCCCAGTCAACCTGGCGACATGATGCATTTGGCGGCTGTTTAGACTCAAAGCGCGGACAGTGTGGTCAGGCTTTTGGAGTTCGAATTGATCGCGAATGGCGGCCACGGCACAACTTTCTGACTGCAGTTGGCGAGGCCGGCAGGCGGTTCCTTGGGTTCTCCTCGTGGTATGGGCAAGAGCGCGCAAGTTTTGCAATGTCAGCCACACCTCACGACTCGTGACCTTGGACTGCTATCCAGGTGTGGCCTCCATCCCCAGTAGTCAATAGCTGCGATCCCTGTCCGCTCCGGCTAGGTTGGACGGCAAACCCGTGCAACGGATCGACGAATTGGAGCGAAACATCAGGAATTACGAGAGGCACGCCCTTCTGTACCACGTGCCAGTGCGCACCCAGATCGCTCGACTGGTAGAGCACGATCGGAGCCCCCTTGCCGAAGGGATCGGTGGGATCGTAAACCGTCGCCCATAGATGGCGAATATCTTCGAAGTCGAGAGCCGCTGCCTGCAAACTGCTTCCTGGGAATGCCTTGTCGACATGCCAGGACGAACCCCCATCGCTCGTTAAGTAGAGGAACACGCCGGTATAGCCATCGACTAGGAATGCAGCGGTTGACGGATTCACGAACGAAAGGTCAATTGGTTCAGAACACGGGCAGCCGCCAGGTGGAAGGGGCAGTTGCTGCGCCGACCAACTCCGGCCTCCGTCGCGAGTAACAGTCATTTGGAAGGTGGGGCCTGCGCTCTGGAAATCGCCGCATGCGTCTGTCCAGCCGACGGTCGGCGACGAGAACTGTATTGGGCAGGGGATGCCACCGCTCGGCAATCGAGAGATCAGCTGCCATGAACGTCCGGCGTCTTGTGTCCCGTAGAGAAAGTCGTCGCGAAGTGAACCCCCATTCCCGCGCACTATCAGCCAGCCTTGCTGAGCGTTAAGAAAGTCGAGCTGCATCTGCAGCTGGGTATCGCCATCTAGCGCAACCGGGATCGAACCTGCAACCCACGAGCGACCGCCATCGTTGGTTGCAAAGACATCGATGTGGTCGAAACAGGACTTGGCGGACGTATAGGGCCGTGCAATCCACGCGTGATCTCCGTCGAGGAAGAACTCCGTGTATCCGCCCGGGTACACCAAGCCAGCCGGATATGCGGGCGCGTCATGGCGGAATGCGGCCGGGGAAACGTCGTGCCACGTATGTCCTCCGTCAGTGGTACGGAGATCGCCGGCAGCCCAGCCGGTCTGGGCATCCGTCATTTTCGACGGCACTGGACTGGACTGGGAACCATTACGCGGGCCCCAGTCGGGGCAGTTCAATCCGATGGGTCGGTTCTGAGGTGGAGGCGGAGGAACAACCGGGACAGGACGAACCGTCAATCGACTGAGCCCGACAGCGAGCGAGATCAGGATAGCCACCGCCAACAGAACAGCGACCATGGGTAGCAACCCACCGGGCGCTCGGAGGAGAGTGCGGTGCCGACCTCTGCTGCTGACATCCGCAGCAAAGGCACCGCGGTTCCGAAGGTAGTCGCGAACGCTGTCGGACAGCCAGGGCGCCGGCCTCGCGATTGGGTCTAGCGCGCGCTGGAACTCGAGCCGCAAGTTACTGTCTTCCACGGGAGGCCTCCATGCGCTTCCGCAACTCTCTAGTTGCTCTCAGTAGCCGCGTCTCGGCTCCGCGCAAACTCAGACCGGTGACCGCCGCGACCTCTTGCACAGGAAGGTCCAGGTACCAGTGCAGCACCAAAACCAACCTCTTATCGGGGTCCATGGCGAGCAGTGCGCGCCGCAGTTCAACCCCAGCTGCGATCGCCTCGTCGCGGAGCTCTGACGCCGGCTCTCGCTCGACGTTGCGAATGACTGACCACCACCGGGATCGCCTGGTGGCCCTGCACTCGTTGGCAACGATAGCCAAGAACCATGGCCGCATCTCCGAGCCTTCGCGCAGTTGTGCCAGCTTGCGCCATGCCTTGAGGGCGGCCTCCTGGACCGCGTCTTCAGCAGCTTGACGATCGTGAAGGAGCCCGCAGGCCAGGCGGTGTGCGGGCTCGAGCAGGGGCTCCAGAAGCAGCCCAAACGCCGCGTCATCGCCCGCGCGGGCTGCGTTGAGGGCCGTGATAGCGGCCTGGTGCGTGGCCATTCCTGATTCCTAGATGCGTCTAGCCGGGGAATCCACGTCAGTAAACCTGAGCTGGCTGCTGGCGGCAGCCAGGACATTTTGACGTGATTTTGCGGTGTGTCGGCATCTATGAAGATGTGAGTCAGATAAAACAGCGG
>DATEMI010000543.1:0-4901 GCA_035275665.1 Terriglobales bacterium
CGATCGCTGTTGTCAATCTGGTGCTCGCCGCTACCGGTCACGAAGCAGACCGTGCGCGTGTTGTTCTTCAGATCCCGGATGAAGGCTCCGGTCAGTCCTTCCTCCGTCATACTTTTGGCTTCTTCTTTCTTCGCGCCGACCTCGACGACAGCCGTCCCTAAGTCTCTGATCCCGGCTTCGCGTGCTACCTGGGGTTCCTTATCCGGATCTACATACTTGACATGAATCTTCGGCGAGAGATTAGCGTATTCATCGAGTAGATCCTTACCCTCGCGGAAGTGGGTCGAATGGTTGAAGTAGGTGACAGTTGCGTCCTGCTTCAGGCCTTTGACGATCTTCGCTGTCTGCTCGGAGAGGCTGTATCTCTTGTTAGCCGTGCCGTCGTAACTTTTGTTGTATCGGTCGGCGAGCACATTGGCGACTGCGACGATCGCAATGACGACGAGAACGTAAACCGTCGCGTATGCGACATACTTCGTTTGACGTGCTTTAAGAAGCGATGCGTTCACTTACGACCTCCAGCGCAGCGATTCCATCGAGCGCGCAGTGAAGAACAAACCAATCAGAATGAGCGTGGCGTAATAAATGGCGTCCTTCAATTCGATTACGCCGCGCGCGAAAGATTCAAAGTGCACGGTGGTGGACATATAGGAGAGCACCTTTGCCCAGGCCGCTGTCTCGTATCCACCTACCCACTCGAAGACCCAGAACATCAGACAGACAGCAAAGGTCGTCGCGCCCGCGATGATCTGATTCTTGGTAAGACTCGAAATGAATGTCCCAATAGCGGCCAAGCAGGCAGCCTCTAGCAGAAGACCCAGATATCCAATCAGGAGCGGCTTCCAATCGGGATTGCCATAGCGGAACAAGAAGATGAGATTCAGTGCTGAGAACAGAAGCATGCAGGCGTACAGCGTGGTGGCAGCGAGCCATTTACCAAGAATCACTTCTAGGTCGCGAATTGGCGACGTCGTAAGCAACTCGATCGTTCCGTTTCGTTTTTCTTCCGCGAACAGCCGCATTGTGATGATCGGAATAAGGAAGAGACTCAAGACGCGAGCATTACTCACCAGGGGCCGAATGACCTGCTCATTTATGTTCATCGGGAACATCTCACCGCTCATCTGCTGTTGTATCCCAGCAAATACGAACATCCCTACTCCGGTCCAGAAGAAGTACCCAAAAACTACAGCAAACATCGTCAGCAGCAACCATGCAATCGGCGAAACAAAATAACTGCGAAGTTCTTTTTGAAAAATGATCCAGACGTTTCTCATGCCGTTTTCCCCTGGGCGACAGTTTTAGCCGTCTCACTCTCTTGCGCCGTGAGCTGCAGGAAGATCTCTTCGAGGCTTATTGCGGTAGGCCGCAGCTCATTCAGTTCCCAGCCGGACTCGACGACAGCCCGCGCCAGGTCGCCGCGAACGAAACCCTTCTGACTTTCCACCTGGAACGTTGCGCGGCTATCGCGAGCGTCCTTGAGGGAAACACGGCTCACCCCGTTTACACGCTCAAGACGCGAGCGAACCGTGGCCGAATCGAGACTGCCGTTGCCTCCGGCGATCTCGACCAGCATCGACTCAGCTCCACGAGCGCGCGCCTGCAGGTTCTCGACCGAGTCCGTCGCCACCAGCCTGCCTTTGTTGATGATGATCACCTTCTCGCATGTCTGTTCCACTTCGGGAAGGATGTGCGTGCTGAGAATGATCGTGTGATCGCCGGCAAGGCTGCGGATCAGGTCGCGCGTCTCGTTGATCTGCTTGGGATCCAGTCCTGCGGTCGGCTCATCGAGGATGAGCACGTCGGGATTGTGAATGATCGCCTGTGCCAGTCCAACGCGCTGCCGGTAGCCTTTAGAGAGCTTGCCGAGCAGCTTGCTACGCACGTCGGTGATCGAGCAGCGCTCGCACACGTAATCAACGCGCTTCGAAAGCTCCTCGCCCTTGAGCCCCTTCAGCTTGCCGACAAACTGCAGATACTCGACAGTGTCCATTTCCAGATAGAGTGGCGGAGTCTCCGGCAGGTATCCGACGCGCTTCTTCACCTCGAGCGGCTGCTCGAGAATGTCGAAACCGGCGACATTAGCTGTCCCAAGGCTCGGCGGCAGGAAGCACGTGAGCATACGCATGGTTGTGGTCTTGCCTGCGCCGTTGGGACCGAGGAAGCCGACGATTTCCCCTTTTTGCACTTCAAAGGAAATGTGATCGACGGCAAGATTGCGGCTGTATTTTTTAGTTAAGTCCTGAACTTGGATCATTGTGAGAATTTGCGACCGGCTTCGATTGAAGAGCGCCTGACTACTCGCCGCTGGAGCCGGCAAATTCGAAGAATTGATTTCTGTGTACTACTTTAAAAACTTTGCGGCCAGAGCGCAACCAGCGCTGCTGGAATTCAGAATCCTTCCAAAGTTGCTATACCCAGATTTCTTAATCGGCGGTACAGAAGCGGCCATGCCGTGCCCGTCGCTACCACTGATCTCCAAGGCCTAAGATCTCATCCAATCCCATTCAGTCTCATCTGATCTCATCGGATATCTCCTCTCAGGTGGATGGGATATTCCGTCGCCTGATCTCATCCGATCTCATGAGATCCCATCGGATCTCATCCTTCGATTGTGGGAGCGAATAATGCGGTAACGCCTCGCAGAGCCAGCCGGTCCAAGCTATAAGCACACCTTTCCAGCAAACACTCCATTCCTTGCCTCCTACTTGTTGTGCTATGACGAAATCGGGCGAAAGTCAAGCTAAATATAATTCCCAAAATGGGATTATCTCGGAGCAGGCTCCGGCTCCAACTTCGGTTTTTCGAGGCGGCTGGGACCTTGCCGGGGCACGTAGTCTGCTCTTTCCCGGACGATTCGCTGTCGGTCCAGCGTGAGCGAACGCTGGAGAACCATTTCTACCGGAGTTCCGGCTGGATAGTTGATCTCATTTCCGCGAGTGAAGAGCACCTCGGCAAGGCCAGCGGCTCCCCCAATGCCGCTGCCAATGAGAGCGCCTTTGCCGCCGCGAGCGAGGGCACCGATGATCGCGCCCTCCGCAGCAGGGCCGGCGATCGTCCCCGCATCTTTGCCCTTGGTGCCGTCGGCCTGAACGCTGCCTTCTTTGTTGATCACCTTCCCGTTGTCCGCGCCCGGCACGTTATCGACTGAGCCAGGAACTGAAACCGTGTACCCATTCGGGAAGATCAGCGTTGTGAAGTGAAAGAGCACTTCGGCACGCCCTTTTATGCGCCCGGAGCGCTTTACGTTATCGATCACGCCCTGCACGTATGTTCCCGGAGGAATTGCCATGGTGTTGTTGATGCTTACCGGGAAGTCCGTCTCCAAGTAGACGCCATCACCGGGCTTGGCACTCTTGGTATTGACGCCGCTCTTGAGCCGCATCAGCAGCTTTGTTCCGGCTGGAACCGTGAGGGTTTGAGCTGCTGTGTCGGAGTTGGTGGCTGCCGAAGAATCAGAAGCTGTTTGCGCGAAAGCCGCCGAGCTGAGCAAGAGAAGGGAAGCAACAAAGAAGCGCATAGAAACCGCCTGAAGTTAGGGTGCGATCAGCGCGTGAATATCATACGCCGAGTTGTAACGACAAACCCGCCGCCGGTAGGCGGTGGATACGCGATGTGTGCGGCCATGCTTCTCCACACTGCGCACAATATCGTAGCGCTCGGAGTTCGCCATTCGGCGACCTCCGACCCACCGGCTAACGCCGCCGGTTCTGTCAACCCGCCTACGGCGCAGAAGTTGCGCTCGGGATTTCTTTGGCTAAGCCTTGCGGCGACCACGCATCCATGATGTCTTTTGCAATATGAGCAACGAGCATCTCGGCGGCGTTGTCGTTGTTCCAGCTCTTGTCTTCATTGTCGTAAGTAAAGGCCGAGATGATGATCGGACCATTTTTCGAATAAACGACCGCAACATCATTTCGGACCGCGTCGAGTGAGCCGGTCTTGTTAGCGATGAGCGACAATCCTTCGGACGTATCGGAGGTCTCGATGTAGTGCGGCACTAGATTGCGATACTGCTGGTTGCGCAGCATATAGAGCATGGCATCGCACAGCTTCTGATCGTGCAGATCGCAGCGGACAATGCTCTCCATCACCTTCGCCATCTCGCGGGCAGTTGTTTTTCCCAATCCGAACTTCTTTTGATCAGGCGGCATTGGGCCGGTCGCGGGCTTGTAGACCTTCTTGTACAGATACGTGTCCTTCAGCCCCATTTTCGTGATGTTGTCATTGACGTTCTTAATACCGACTTGATCAATCACGAGATTCGTCGCCGTATTGTCGCTCTCGATAATCATAAAGGTGAGCGCGTCTTTGAGCGTGATGACCAACGGCGTGTCAAAGAACTGCAGAATACCGGAGCCTTGAACGATGTCATCTTTGTGCAGTGTGACCTTGTCTGCAAGCGAATGCTTGCCGGCTTTCACCTGCTGCATGGCTTCGACCAAAATGGTGAGTTTGATCACGGAGGCGGTCGCGACTGGAGTGTCGGCATCGACGGCAACCGTCTCTCCCGTCTTGAGATTGGTTGCATAGAGCGCCAGTTTCCCGTGATGCTGCGCGGTGAGCGCTTCAATCTTGGATTCGAGCGCGTTGTCGGTAGCTGCAAAGGAAAGCGTTGCGAATAGGAAGAGCGTCGAGAACGAGAGCGGTAGTTTCTTCATCGGTTAAGAATTTCTAGTCCTTGCCGCGAGTTTGAGCAACTCGGCGGCAACGCGATCGGTCGCGTGACGCACCATATCGCCTTCGGCAACGAAGTTGCCGGTCACACAGCGTACTCCCAGAGCTTCGATTGCATCGCGGTCTACCACGATCCGGCTGGCGCCTTCCAAGGCGTACTTGGCCTGGAGTGATTCGGTGATGAGAGCCGTATTCACGATGGCGTAGTCAAAGATCGGTGCGCC
>DATEMI010000544.1:0-4060 GCA_035275665.1 Terriglobales bacterium
GAAATCCATCGACGGCGAGCGCTATTTGGCGCTCAATCCAGTGTGTCAGGCCGATCCCGGAGTGGCCGCGCGGCCAGTTCCTTCTACGACCTCGGCGTCAATCGCCTGCTCCACTCCTCGTTCCACTTCGGAATACTTGCCGCCGATTCGCTCTCATAAGCGATCATTTTCGCCAAGTTGCCGCGCAAGGTTAATCGTTCCGGCTATCACGAAACTCCTCGCGCATTCTCTGCCATGTTGTTTCCAATGTTTCCGGCAAGATGCGCGTTTCGCCTACGACGGTCATAAAGTTTGCATCGGCGACCCAGCGCGGCAGAACGTGCATGTGAATGTGTCCGGAGACACCGGCGCCGGCGGCGGCTCCGAGATTCATTCCCAAATTGATACCGTCAGGATGGTACAGATTACGCAGCACAGTCTCAGTACGCTGGCAAAACGCGATCATCTCCTGCGCTGACTCTTTGGGTAGCTTTTGAAGTTCGTCCAGATGTGCGTAGGGAATAACCATAACGTGCCCGGATGTATAGGGAAACGCATTTAGGCAGATATAGCAATGCTCGCCGCGATACACGATCCACGAGTTTCGATCATCTTTTTCGTTCTGCTTATCGCAGAAAACGCAGCGCGGGTCGCCTTTTGCCTCGGTGATGTAGGCGTAGCGCCAGGGTGTCCAGAGATAGTCCATAGCGAAGGCTGCTGAGCGGCTGAGCTTCTAAGCCGCTCAGCCGGGCTGTCAAAGACCTTAGAGCTTATCAGTTTCGGCAAAGGCAATTTGCAAATCACGACTGCAGTTGTAGCCTGAAGAACGGCGGAGAAAAGCTCATTTCGCGCCTCGGAATCGCGTGTTTATCCCTTTGTTAACCCACTGTTTCTGCTCCACTTTGCTTGGTTTGACACCCTCTCTGAGCGATTGCTATAGTCAGAACATCGATAGGGAGTGGAAGCACTTTTTGTCGATCCGGCCGCAGAGTTTCCTTTAGCCCCCGAAGGGCCCACACACAAAGAGAGCTTATGCAGCCACCAGTCCGCTCAAGCGGGCAGACGGGCTTTCACCCACTGTCATTCGGGACCACTCCCGTGGCGCGAGCGCGACTAAGAAGGACCGATGTCGTTCGACGAGAGCACAGCCCGCGATTTCAATCCAGCCGTTCAAGAGAACACTGCTAACCCGCAAGGTTCCTCTCATGGGATGGGAGACTCGGGTAGCTCGCAAAATTCCAATCACGAGACTACAACCCTGAATACCGAAACCGAAACCACCGCACTCGCCACCGAAAACCCTCAATCCGCCGTTTCCGAGCACGACCACGACGCAGCACACGCTGACGTGCAGGAGATGGACTTCGCCGCCGCTCTGGAGAGCTTCGAGGCCGAGCAGTCTGCAGCCGAGGCTGCCGCGCCGGCCGAGGACAACATCCAGAAGGGCACCGTCGTCAAGCTGACCGACAAGTATGTCGTCGTCGATATCGGCTCAAAGTCCGAAGGCATGGTTCCCATCGCGCAAGTCATCGGACGCGACGGCCAGCCCAAGTTCCAGCCGGGCGACAGCATCGACGTGGTCAGGGATCGCGGCGAGACCGAAGAGGGATACGTCCTTCTATCGCATGAGAAGGCTCAGCGCGTGCGCGTATGGGACGACATCGAGAAGGCATACAACGACAAAGCTCTGATCAAGGGCTACGTCGTCGATCGCGTAAAGGGTGGACTTTCAGTCGATGTCGGGGGAGTTCGCGCGTTCCTGCCGGGATCACAGGTTGATCTCAAACCCGTGCGCAATCTCGATGGCTATAAAGGTCAGGAGATTGAAGTCCGCGTAATCAAGCTGAACAAGAAGCGCGGCAACATCGTGGTCTCGCGCAAGCAGCACCTCGAAGAAGAGCAGGCAGAAAAGCGCTCCAAGACGCTGGAGCACCTCGAAGAAGGTTCAGTGCTCACTGGTAGCGTGAAGAATCTCACCGACTACGGAGCTTTCGTCGATCTCGGAGGCCTTGATGGCCTGCTGCACATCACCGATATGTCGTGGGGACGTCTCACCCACCCGCGCGATCTGGTGAACGTCGGGGACGAGATTCACGTCAAGGTTCTGAAGTTCGACAAAGACAAGCAGCGCGTATCGCTCGGGTTCAAGCAGCTCACGCCTGACCCTTGGCTCGATGCGGCTGAGCGATATCCGATCGGAGCGCACGTTCGCGGTCGCGTTCTCAGCGTCACTGATTACGGTGCGTTCGTAGAGCTTGAGCAAGGAATCGAAGGTTTGGTTCATGTCAGCGAGATGACTTGGTCGAAGCGGATGAAGCATCCGTCAAAGATCGTGAAGCCTGCCGACGAAGTTGAAACGGTTGTGCTCAACGTGAACCCTGCGGAACGCCGAATCTCGCTCGGACTCAAGCAGCTCGAGCAGAACCCGTGGGAGCAGTTGCACGACAAGTATCCAGTCGGAAGCACGGTGGAAGGTAAAGTCCGCAACCTCACCGACTTCGGCGCCTTCATCGAGATCGAAGACGGCATTGACGGCCTGGTTCATGTCAGTAATCTGAGTTGGACCAAGCGCGTGAAGCATCCGTCGGAAGTTCTGAAGAAAGGCGAGAAAGTGAAGGCGCAGGTGCTGGCGATTGAACCGGAGCATCGTCGCCTGTCGCTCGGCATCAAGCAGCTTCAGCCCGACGTTTGGGAGACCTTCTTCGCCACGCATCGCATTGGCGACGTGGTTCACGGCAAAATCCTCCGTACTGCGCAGTTCGGAGCATTTGTGGAAATCTCCGAAGGAGTCGAGGGACTCTGCCACAACTCCGAAGCGACTGACAGTCACGGTACACCGATCAAGCTCGAGCCGGGACAGGATCACGACTTCAAGATCATCAAGATGAATCCCGATGAAAAGAAAGTTGGACTAAGCCTGCGCGCCGTCGGCGAAGAAGCCAGCCGTGCGGATGTCGAAGCGTATAAGCAGCCTGTCTCCAGCTCCACTACAACGCTGGGCGAGATTATGAACTGGAAGCGCGCCAGCAACGACCAGAGTTAGTTCTTTCTCCTCTCAAAGCAAGCCGCCAGCAATGGCGGCCTTATCTTTTATTCCATCAAATGAGGAAATTCCGGTTTTCGCGAACCATAGATTACGTGCCTTTAGCCATTCGGAGGTCAATTTGGGAAAGCTTATTCCGGAAAACCGTAACGATTTTTGACTACTCCCTTTTCGCTGCTTGCACCTCGTAATACAATGCCGGAGCATCAAGCGCCATGAGTATCTACGCAGGTAACAAGCTGAGGCATGTTCGTGAGACCCTCGGTCTCACGCTGCGCGATGTCGAGGCTGCCAGTTCTGAAATTGCTGCCCGGCATGCGAACCAGGAGTTCTTCCTTCCTTTCAGCCGGTTGGCTGAGATTGAAACCAAGGGATTGGTGCCAAGCATTTATCGTGTGTATTCGCTCGCGGCGATCTATCACTGCGACCTGCGCACCATGTTTGGCTGGTATGACATCAACATTGATGCCCTGCCTGAGGATGGGAACATTCTCCCGATTCCGCGCACTCATCCATTTGCTTCAGTTCCCCATCCCGACAGCCTGATGTTGCCGGTGGCAATGGATCCTGCCTTCGATGTGCGGCGAACCATGGACCTCGCGCGAATGATCCAGCGGTGGGGAGTAATTCCGCTGCAATTTATCGAAGGATTTCGGCGCGGCTCGCACAGCTATGCGTTCGTAGGCACAGAGGATTTCACGATGTATCCACTGCTGACGCCAGGCTCATTTCTTCAGGTGGACATGCGTAAGACCGAGATCTTGAAGGAAGGGTGGCGATCCGAGCACCAGCGCCCAATTTACTTTGTGGAAACACGCGAGGAATTCATCTGCTCATGGTGCAATGTGAGCGATGCTGGGCAACTGGTCATCCAGCCGCATCCCATGTCTCCCGTAAAACCTCGAGTATTTCGGTATCCGCAGGACGCGGAGGTCATTGGGGAGGTGGTTGGGGTCGCGATGCGGCTGGGCGAGTGGAGCCCATATCCGCAGCACTCAACATCCGAAGTGCCAGCACGACTGAATTGAAATGCAATGT
>DATEMI010000545.1:0-3717 GCA_035275665.1 Terriglobales bacterium
ATAGGTAGCCCGCGTCCGCCGCAACCACGCGCGGCTTCGTTCAAACGGCTTTATCGAACGCGCGAAGAACGCCCTGCACACTTCCGCCAACTTGCCGGGACCGCGCGTCCGATAAAGCACTAACGTTACTCAGGCCCATGAGCGCCTGTGCTATATTTTCCGAGAGCATGGACAAGTACGAATCCCCAGAAAGCACAATCCAGACCGCTCTCATCTCAATCGGAGTTTTCCTATGAAAAAGACCAACCTCTTTAGCGCGCTGATCCTTTTGAGCGCAGCAGGTTCACTAAAGGGCCAGCTGGTGCCGAATGGTGGCATGACGCTCACTTCGGCTTTTCGCGGCATCTTCCGTCCCGTGATCGGAGCGGGTGCAGAATATGAGGCTACCGGGCCAACCGGTAGAACGTACGTCGCCGATATGGCAGTAGTAGCCAAGCACACGGCTAAGCAAACTGATGGCTACTGGATTCAAGTGAGTTCAGACAATCCTCTTCCAGACACCGTGACTGAGGTACTGGTTGTCGGAGACGGCCCCGAAATGCACTCCGTTACGATGTCACTCAATTCCGGAGGACGTGGTGCGGTGACTGTACCAGTAGACAGCGCCAATTCTGTGAAAGCGCCGGAACCCGTTGACATCCGTACGGTGTCGGACGACCTTGGCAGCGAGTCCGTAACCGTACCGGCTGGGACTTTTTCGTGCGAGCACTACCGCACCAAGGACGGAACAGATGAGTGGGTCGCCGATGCTATTTCACCATTCGGTCTAGTCAAGGTAACCGGCAAGCAAGACAATTACGTCCTTGTAAAAATCCTCAGCAACGTAAAGAACAAAATCTAGCGACACAAATTGAATCCGCTTGGCCTTTTAGGGTTCCGGTACTTTACCTGTCCGGTTACCTGTCCGGTTACGCCGTTTCACGGGATCTGGCGTTCTTTGAGTGGCGCCATGATATGCTCCGCCCTTATTCGCACCGTAATCAGGTTGCCACACGGGGACGACAATGCCATATGGGCTGTTGGCGCAGCAGACAATTCTGGCTCTGGCTGGCACCGCACTACTATATTGGTCCAAACCATTGGCCCTCGGACTGAACGCATGGTCCGGCAATCAACACAGGAAATTCCCGACCTTAAACCATTTGCTAGGGCGGCAGAATGTCGGTACCGAGTTGAACTACCGAATCGCGCTCCTCTGTTTTCGGATTACCGGCGCACTTTTGCTAACTGCCGGAATCATTTTGGACGCGGGTGTATTCTGGGTACTGCACATCTAACTAAAAATAATTATGACAACGAAAAGCACCCCAAACAGTGGCGCTTTTTTGTTGAACGGTCATTATGTCGGACAGGGCCGATGTGCCCGCGTATGAAACTGAGGTTCCCAGCCGGAGAATTCGCTTGGCTTTAACGATGAAGGCAGGCAGTTGGGCCCGAGCTGCGTTAATTGTCACTGCGGTACAGCTTGCTGCTGTTATTACGATTTTAACGATCAGCGTCGATTTCGAGACATTTCCCGGCAACCGTATTTTTGATTTCCTGGACCTACTTGCTTTCCTTCCTGGAAAACTCGTTCTTCTAGTGTTGCGGGGACAGTATCCACATGGCGGTTCAATCGTTTATTACGTCGAGTGCATAATAATCACTTGGATCGTCTACACAGCTTCTTTGCGGGCATTTATTGCTCGTAGGTATCGAAAGCGTTCAGCGATTACGGCACCGGACTAGTACGGCACATGTACGAGAACGCCGTTTCTCAGTACTCAGAGCACCGTGCGGGTAGCAAAATCCTGAGCGTCCGCGTCGGGTGTGAGCTATAATGCTCGCTCGTATCGGCTTTGGCCTAGAATTTCGTGATGTTGCTTAAGAGATTTACGCAACGTGTGTTCGCGGTGGCGATGGTTGTTGCCGTCGTTGCGCTGACGACTGGCTCGCTTACCCATTGGCATACCACCGCATCGGACGAAGCGACCTGCCAGGTTTGCCACGTCAGTCACTCGTCCGCTCCTGGCCCGTTAGCGCCCGCAGCGGCACAAGCTCTTGTACCCCTTGCGACTCTCGCGCTGATCGAGAAGATTTCCGCTGATCTTGCGCCGCTCCGCGCGCCAAGCATTCCCCGCGCGCCTCCCGCCTAAGTTCGCACTCTCCGCATAACAACCGAATCTGCGCGCGCCTGATCGTTCAGGCGGCGCGCTCATTTTCCTTCCATTCAGTCTTCGCCATCGCGCACGGCGTGGTGGCCGCGTTCCTATTCACGGAGAGAATCATGAGACTTTTGAAATCGACAGTCGCATTGCTACTTGTGTGCGCCGCGGCCATGTTGGCATCGTCTTCTTATGCGCAAGGCACCGGGAATTCGGGCAGCATCCAGGGCACGGTGACGGACCCGACGGGCGCCGTCGTTGTCGGCGCAACGGTTGAAATACAGAACCCAGTCAGTGGCTTTACGCAAACGGCGGTGACGGATGGGTCCGGCAGCTTCTCTTTTCCCAATATCGCCTACAACCCCTACCACTTGACCGTAACGACGAAGGCCTTTGCGCCATATGTTCAGGACGTTGACGTTCGTTCGGCTGTTCCCGTGGTCTTGAAAATCGGGTTGCAATTGGAGAGCACTTCGTCGTCGGTCACCGTGACGGCGGGCGCCGATCTCCTGGAGACAGTGCCGACCGATCACACGGATATTTCGCGACAGCTGTTCGACAAGGTTCCACTGGAAAGCGCCTCGTCATCGGTGAGTTCGCTTGTGACGCAAACATCGCCTGGGATCGCGGCTGATTCCAACGGGCTCTTTCACGGTCTCGGCGATCATGCGGAAAACTCCTTCTCAGTCGACGGCCAGCCCATCACGGATCAGCAAAGCAAGGTCTTTTCGAACCAGATCCCGGTCGATTCGATTCAGTCGCTGGAAGTGATCGACGGCGCGCCGCCCGCCGAATACGGCGATAAGACGAGCGTCGTGATCGACGTCACCACGCGCTCCGGCCTGGGACAAACTGTGCCGCACGGCAGCCTGACCGCCGACTACGGAACGTTTGGAACGGGAACCGGCGCATTCGATATCAGCTATGGAGGCAAACGCTGGGGCAATTTCCTTTCGCTGAGCGGGATGCGGACGGGACGCTTCCTCGATCCACCCGAATTTCGCGTGATGCACGACAAGGGAAACCAGGAAAACACGTTCGATCGCGTGGATTATCAATTTACGCCGGATGATTCGTTGCAACTGAATCTCGGCTTTACACGCTCATGGTTTCAGAATCCAAATTCTTACGATGCGCAGGATGCGACGGCGTGGAACGGACTTATCGTTTCCGGCTCGCCCGCGGAGACTTCAAACAACTGCGTGATCGCGGCCTGCACCCTCCCGGTCGGTCCCACGGATCAGCGTTCACAAATCCGCACGTTTAACGTCGCGCCCACTTATACACATCTTTTCGGTTCTACTACCGTGTTCACGCTCGGCGCGTTTGTTCGCCACGATCAGTACAACTACTATCCCAGCCCGAATCTCTTTGCCGATCTCCAGCCGGGTGGGCTGCAGGAAGAGACGGTTGGCCAACTTCGATTCCTGACCAACGGCGGCGTGCGGGCCGATCTTTCTTACGTAAAGGGTGCGCACAATTTCAAGGCCGGAGTCGTCATTCAGCACACGTTTCTTACAGAGAACGACAACCTTGCGATCGTCGATCCCACGTACGCCTCTACGCTTGGCTG
>DATEMI010000546.1:0-17340 GCA_035275665.1 Terriglobales bacterium
GCATGACAGCACCGGCTCACGGTTCTGTACAATTCAAGCCTTGCCATGTCTAGACGGATTCAGATCATCCTGCTCGTATTTGTCGTGCTGGTTGGTATTCGGGTTTTTCTTATTTACCGCGAGCGGAACGCTCCTGCGCCGGCTCCGAAGCAAGCGGCGCCTAATCCCAACTTCAGCGCAGACAATTACGTAGTTCCCACGCAGGTTCACGCGTACGATCTGAAGTCCTCAAAAGAAGCGCTCGATGGCAAGACAGTCTGGGTCAAGGCGGGCAATCAGGTTTATTTCTATCCCTATGCTTCCGGGCGAGTGGACTTTAAACATCCTGCCGGGCTGCTGCCTCCGCTCGACAAGCTGCAAATCACGAATGTAATTCAGGCGACATCGCCGAATGCCAAGGCTGAGGAGATTGCGCCCGGAGTTCGCGTTCGGGAGGAGCAGGTCGTAGCAGTCTTTCACCGATCAGATGACAAGAAGGCATACGCGGCGCCGATTGGCGGCAATCGCGGCGGCGACTACACGCTTTATATCAACGATGTTTTCTTCTTCGACGATCCGCATGAGCTCTACAAGCACTGGCCTGCCGACGTGTGGAGCGCCATCAGCCAGCATCAGGCAAAACAAGGGATGAATGAGCTGCAGGTTTCGATGGCACTCGGCATAGGCATTCCGCAAGGCAGCGGCGGCGAGTACGGCAATCGCACGCTCGAGTACGACAACAACGGCCACCCTGTGAAAGTCACCTTCGAGCGCAATCACGCTACTAGCGTGCAGAATGGCGCCGGCTCGTAGCTCAGCAAAATCGCGGGACTAGCCGGGAAAAATCCAGACGAGTTCCAGCCTTAATGAGTAAACTCCTCTAACTGGAGCGAATCCCATGATGATGGATTGGAACGCATATCTTGGCGAACTGCTGAATACGATTGGAAAGTTAGGCCAACTAAGTCCCGATACCGTGCGCGGCTATCGAACTCTCAGCGACGCCGGGCAGAAGGCCAACCACCTCGACGAAAAAACGCGACAACTGATCGCGCTCGCCGTGGGCGTTACGACCCGCTGCGATGGATGCATCACCGTCCACACCTCGGCGGCGATGAAAGCCGGAGCCAGCAAGGAAGAAATCGCCGAAGCGTTAGGCGTCGCCGTCGCACTGAACGCCGGAGCCGCGCTGGTCTACAGCGCGCGCGTGATGGATGCGTATGCTGCTAAAAGCCAGCCGGAAACCGCAGCAAGCGCAAAGGAATAATGCCAAGCCCAGACCAAGCTGGCAGGGCTGTCGCGGCTGACAGCTCCAGCTCGCTGAATGGACTCCGATCGTCCGACGGAACTGCCCCAAGCGTTGGAAGTGATTGTTGGCGGCCACATTGGTTGAACGTCGACCATCCTCGATAAGTTTAGTGACGCAACCTATCGTTGACTTTGAGCCGCTACTCCTCTAGCATCTGCCTTCAATTGCGCCTGCATCAGAAATTCGTCGGCGGAGCGATTTGTGATCAAACTCGACATCATCAATGAAGTGGTGAACAAAACTGGTATCACGAAGACCAAAGCAGAAATGGCTGTCGAGACAGTTTTTGAAAGTATGAAGAAGGCGCTGTCCAATGGCGACCGCATCGAGTTGCGCGGTTTTGGCGTGTTCAACGTCCGTCCACGCAAGACCGGCATCGGACGCAATCCCCGCACAGGCGCAGAAGTCAGCATCCCGCCAGGAAAGGCGGTGCGTTTTAAGCCGGGGAAAGAATTACAGTCGATGGATTAGCGATTTTTCTTGGAGCCTTCATGTATCTCTTAGCTTTATCTCCTACGAGTGCGCGCCTAAGTCCGTCATCCTGAGCCCTCTTTTGGGCGAAGGATCTCCCGCGATCTTTCCGACTTATTCGCTGATCGCTTGGCTCTTGTACCAGCCTCGCTGCTATGGGCGGAGGAGCCTTACCAGTGCATTTCAATCTGAATATCTCGGGAGATCCTTCGCCCAAAAGAGGCTCAGGATGACAGAACCGAAATTTGCAATGGGCTAGTCTGGCAAAGGATGGCGAATGAGAAAATAGCTCTTTGTGCAATGTCTGACTCCGGCTATCCCATCCAGGTTCTTGATTCGGCGGCTCCGCATCAAGTTCACATCATCTTTCCTCCGAGGCGCAGATACTGGCTGCATCTTTTGCTGTTCCTCGCCACAGCTTTCAGCACCCTGATTGTTGGGGCTAGGCTTCAGTACAACTACCTCAACGTCGCACCGCAGTTCACCACAGACGATGACCTGCTGCCGGTGATGTGGACGCTTCAGCAGCCCTCACGCCTGCTGTTGGGCATTCCATTCAGCGCGACGCTGCTGTGCATTTTGCTGGCGCACGAAATGGGACATTTCGTATATGCCAGGCGCCACGGCGTTTACGCGACATTGCCGTTTTTTTTGCCGGCTCCCACCGTGATCGGGACGTTCGGCGCTTTCATTCGCATTCGCTCGCCGATCCCGGATCGTACCGCGCTTATGGATATCGGCATTGCAGGGCCGATCGCCGGATTTGTCGTAGCGATTCCCATTTTGGTCGCATCGCTAATTCTTTCGCCGACGCTGGGACACAGCTCCGGATCGCCGCTCGGGATGCCGCTTGTCTTTGACGGACTTTGGCGAGCTCTTCATCCCTTTTCGCATATACCCTTATCCGACGCGAACCTCCATCCGAGCGCAATTGCCGCCTGGGTCGGAATGCTGGCAACCGCACTTAATCTGCTGCCTGCCGGGCAGCTCGACGGCGGCCACATCGTTTATTCCATCTTCCCGCGATTGCATCGCACAGCGACACGCCTCACCGCGCTGGCTCTGTTTCCTATGGGCCTGTTTTTGTGGGGAGGGTGGCTGCTTTGGGGAGCCGTCTTGATGTTGCCTTGGATGCATCATCCTCCGGTTCCGGAATACCCGAGGATCGATCGCAAACGTCGACTGCTGGGAGCTGCCGCGCTTTTGATGTTTGTGGTCAGTTTTCCGCTGGTGCCTTTTGCCGGCCACAGCCCATGGGAACAGCTTCGGCCGTGGATCGTCGCTCACCTGCATTGGTGAGGACGCATCACAAAAATTCCAGATGAAATTTGCTGATGCGGTTGCCGGCGCCGTCGATAATCAGCAGCACGATGCGATCATCTGGACGCACACTGCCTACGTTGAAGCTCGTGCGGTAAATGCGTTCGTCCGATAGCTCATCGGCGGGGATGCCGATCATCTTTGTGGTCACCGGCGCGACCTCGCGCATCTCCATGCCGCGAAAGACTTGAAGGCGAAAGTGAACGTCGAGCAGGAAGTGATTGAGATCCTTCGTAGTTTGGACCGGCAGGGGATTGGAATCGAGTACTTTGTCGCGCGCGCTCACGGTTACGCGAAAATTGATGACGCGCGGCAACTCCGTGACCGGCTTTCCTGTGACATCGAGCAGAATGGCATTGTTCTGCCGGCTTTCCAGCTTCCATCCTTCGATCTGCGGAGCTTCGGCGGTGGCAAGAATCTGAACCGCGCGATGAGCGGGCTCCACTAGCAGCGCCTCCGACCCGAGTGGAATGCGCTTGTGCAAGTGCCACGTGCCGCCGGCCATCAGCATGACGGTGTGGTCTGATTGGCCGGTGAGGATCGAAGCCACCAGCAGCATCACAGCCAACAGAGGAAGGCCTGCTCTTCTAATGAACTGTTGAGAGTGGGACATCGAACCGTGCTCTGGGGAAGCAAGTCTGCTTCTCGGTACGGTTGGATGTCAATCTAGGTTCAAGGAGATGCTGCAGCTCTGGCCAGCAGTTTCCAAACATCGGCTTCGGCCCATCTAAAAGAAATGTGAGACCCGCGGCCGACAAGATTCCCGATCGAGAGTTGGTTCCGTTCGAGACGGATGAGGCGACGCCGCTTGACCTGTATACCCCTATTCATGGCAATATCCTCGCCATGATGGCCGAGAGCGGTACGCACTCCGAAGACGATGACGCTCGCCTGCACGGCGAATCCATTGAAGATGACCATGCTGTAGCCGCAACCCTTCCTGTCGAGCACTCAGTGGTGGATGAGTCCGGCCATATGGACCACCACCGCAAGCCGATTGTCTCTATTCACGGAAAGGACGTGGACGAGCACGAGCTCGATCACAAAGACGCGGCTTAGACTTTCCACCTGTCATTCCGAACGCCTGGTGTTGGCGGAGGAATCCCTACAGGCTTCGATTAATGTTTCCTCACATGATTCGGAGCCCGTAGGGATTCCTCCCTCCAGCTCACGCGAAAGACACGCGTGAGCATCCGTTCGGAATGACAGGCTGAATCGTCTACGTCATATCCCGCTTAGTAATCGCAGCCAGCGTGCGGTTGCGGTCGTATTCCGTGCCAATCGAGTCTGCGGCTTTGATATACGCATCGCGCAACGCACCCTGCATCTGATACTGCTTTGCCGCTTCGGTTAAGACCCGTGCTTTCTCGTAGTCGGTCCCGATCTTCTGCGTCTCGTTCAATACGCGAAGCACAGAATCATTAGCCAACTTGTGTTGCTGTATCAGCGCGATCAGGTCGCGGGAGCGCTCGTAGTCGGTTCCAACCGAATCGACCAGCGTCAGGTAACTCGCGATCTGCTTTTCGTCGAGGTTATGTGACTGGCTGACGGCGAGCAGGATGCGCGACTTCTCGTAGTCGGTGCCAATCGTCGACGCCGAACGCAGCACTTGGCTGGTAGCTTCAGGACTCAGCTTCTGGTGCTCCATCAATGCCATCAGTGAGCGTGAATGCTCGTAGTCGGTCCCAATGCTGCTGGCGAGGTCGAGATAACTCGATATTTCACTCTGGTCGAAGGTGCTCAGGCCCGCGAGGGTCGTGAGAATGCGCGACTTTTCATAGTCGGTTCCAATGTGCTTCGCAGATTCGAGCGTCCCACTCACGATCTGCGGCGAGAGATTGGGACGCTTGAGAAGCTCGATCAGCACGCGAGCGTGTTCGTAGTCCGTCCCGAGCTTATTCGCGCCATTTAGGAATGCGACTCGCTGCGCTTCATCGCTGAGATCGTATCTCTGCGCGATCGTGAGCAGGACTTGAGCTAAGCTGTAATCGGTGCCGATCTCCTCTCGCGCCTGATTGAGGGCTTTCACCAGCAGAGGTGCAGGCAGAGTCGCATTCTCAAACAGCTTGGTGAAGTACACCTGTCGAACGTAGTCGGACTGGAGCTGCGTGATTTCGTTCAAGACCGCTTCCGGGCCGCCTTGTTTCAGCAGGGCAGGGACGCGTGTCGAGGCAGAGAATCCGGTTGCGCGCTCTAACTGCAGCAACAATTTCGAGAGCCACTGACGCGCTTCTGCGTCGAAGTCGTGCTTCGCGCCATCGACGCTGTAATCGTAAGTGAGTTGGCCGCCGGAACTAGGCGTGACGCGGATGTGTCGCAGATTGCCACCGGTGCGCTCACTCAATTCGAAGTATCCGCCGGAAGAGATGCTCTCAATTGCAGTTGCTTCTGGAGTGAAGCGCACCTCGCCCGAAGAGCGAGCTTCGATGCTGCAGCCGTTTCCGCTCCAGGTTGCCGTCCAAGTGCGATAGCCGTTGTCGCTGTGGCTATTCACGCTGCTTTGATTAGAGTGACTTCCTTCGAGGCAATCGAACGGGGCTTCGGAGTTGTCGCTGTGCGATTCTCCTTTTTCGTCAGAATTGAAGCGGCTAGAAACCGAATCGGGCAGATACCGCACAAGCGCGATCTCCGATCCGGAACGGTGTGGCTGAACTACGACAACTCGCTCTTCTCCGGAACTGTTGACTTTCAACTCCGTTCCATTCTCGGCAAAATCCTCCTGCCGACACGCAGCTGTGTCTGCCAGTGCCGCTTGATCCACTAGAACATCGACTCTGCTGTTTGATCCTGCGGCACATTCCACGACTTGCCCGTAGCTCTTGAGTCGATCGCGATAGTAAGCGAGGACCTTAGCGGGTTCATCTTGAGAAAAGTATGCGGCGGCGGCCAGGCGGCGCATGCGCGCGCCACCGACGACAGATACCGTGCCGCGACCATCAGTATGGTCTCCGGCGACCGCGTTGGGATAAACAGGAATTCCTATTCCCGGATTGTCATTGTCGATCGGCGCAGGAGACGGTTCCGCTTCGGGTGAATGAACAGGACCGGCGAGAGCCGCCGCAGCCGGCAGAGCGTTTGCCGTCATCGCTTTGTTTGTGCCGATGGGAGGTCCCCAAGCTTCGTGTCCTGGACGCTCCTCCAGGCGTGCTGCCGCTAACGGAAGCGCCACACCCAGCACTAGCATCATCAAGAGAGTGCTTGTTCTGCGGCGCGGCACTCCATGAGGTACGCGGGCATTCAGCAATGCCATCACGCGTCCTTCGAGCTGAGAGGGTCGCGCCATCGCCAGCGCCGCCGCCGGCTGTGGACGCACTAGCGTTGAGACGATCTCGACCAACTCATGCGCGTAGTCGGAAGCCGCTGTGCCATACGCGAGGACGTAGTCGTCGCAAGCGCGCTCGCGATCGACGCGCATCGCGCGTGCGACCAGCCATACAAGGGGATTGAACCAATAGATCGCGGTCGCAAGCGAAGCGAGAAATTGCGTGAATGCGTCCCCGCGTTTGATGTGCGCGAGCTCATGGCAGAGCACGGCATTGCGGCGCGTCTCGCTCCACTCGCCGGACTGGGGCGAAAGAACAATCTTCGGACTTAACGCGCCAACGGCAATCGGAACATCCAGATCATGGCTCGCCAGCAACGCGACTTCCTGCTTAATCCCGAGATCGCGACATAACCACCTCAAATGCGACGCCAATGGAATTGAGTCAACCGGCGCCGATTCTTTGATTAGCCTCCCGAGCCGCACATGAATGACGAAAATTCGCAGCAGACAAGCGGCGCATCCTGCGATCCAAATCAGAACCAGAATCCCACGCCAGTCGCTGGTCTGGGTTGTCTCAGGCGCCGCGGCTTCCAGGTGCCGAGATACGACCACACTAGAGGAGATTTCGCCACGATCAGCGGCGACGGCATCGCGCTTCGCCGTACGTGTTCTCGAGTGCGCAGCCGCGTTGGCTTGAGCACCTGGAACGACGAGCTTCGGAGTGCTCACAACAGCGACCCCAGTTGTGTCGTTGCCTGAGTTCGGAGTGGTCGAGCGTGGAGGCAGAATCGGCACTCTAAGGCCGGGCAACAATAAGGATGCGAGTGGCAGCAGGAGAACTGCGGCGATGCTGGTCACATAAATGAGGTGTCGCAGCGCTGCAGATGCGCGCCGGAGGAGTTGGCCGGCGGCGAGCGCGATCAGCAGCAATAGTGACGTTTTCGCCGCGATCATGCCCAACCAGGGCAGGTACTGCCCAAAGTCTTGGGTAATCTTCGCAAGCATCAGCGTCCCTCCTGCTTAGCTGTCTGAATGGCCTGAAGAAGTCTTTGCCGGTCTGCTTCCGGCAGTTCCGAATCGGGAAGCTCGATCAGCGCGGCGGCAGCCTCTGTGACCGAACCGCTAAAGAATGTCTTCACCACATGATCGAGCGCAGATATGCGCGCCTTATTGCGGTCGGTGGTGGGCAGGTACACGTACTTGAGACCGTCCTGCACGTGGCGCAGATAGCCTTTGTCTTCGAGAAATCCAAGCATCGCCCGAACCGCCGAATAGCTCGGCGGATCCGGAAGCTCAGCATGGACCTGCGAAACCGACGCTCGGCCGAGCCGGAAGACAACATCCATGATCTGCCGCTCGCGCCGTCCTAACTGCCATTGGGTGTTCTTGGTCATCGAAGCTACCTAAGTGCTAACTGACTAGCACATGCTAGCAGATTAGCATTGCGTGTCAAGGCAGAGGAGAAGATTTTTTGCGCTCGTCATTCCCTGAGGGTCCTCTGTTCGAATTTTTTCTCGCATGGGAAGCGCACCGCTATTCTATTGAACCGACGCCGGTTAGGTGCCGTATTCCCTAAAGTCCCTGCTGCTTTCCCTGCCTCCTTCGGGAATTTGCGATTTTTGGGCAGAATTCGATGGTTTTAAAGCAAATTCGAAACATGCCTTGTATATATCCCTGTTTTCAGTTCTGGCGGGAACTCCGGGTCTGAGGCTTAGACTTCCTTATGGATGGAGAGTGAGCCGAGACTATCCTCGGCGGCAGGGCTGGCAGTAATCGAAGATGAATCGGAATTGGCGACTGGCTCGCAGCAGATGCCGGTCAGCCAAAGTGTAGCCATGGTCTGCGCTACTTCGTCGAGATCATAGCTCTGGTATTTGCTGCCGCCGAAAAGTTCCTGGACAAGATAATGATGGAAGCACATGCCGATGAATCCGCGCGCAGCCAGCACAGGATCGACTTTGCGAAATTTCCCGTCCTCCATCTGGCGGCGGATGTAGGAGGCCAGCAACTCGTACCATTCGCTCATGTACATTTTGAAAAAGCGTTGGGACAGGCGATGATTTTCGAGCGCGCTGAAGAGCAGCAGACGGCTTTTTCCTGGATCTTGGAAGTTTCGATTCAGAACATCGCGCGCGATGGCGGTAAAGATCTCGATCGGCTCAGCATCGCGTCCAAGCTTTTCTTCTAGCCGTTGCTTCACGTCGCCGGAAGCGCACTTCGCGCTGAGGACCTCCCAATAAAGATCGTCCTTGCTCGCAAAATGGCGGAAGACAATGGCCTCGGTGATTCCTGCCGCATCGGCGATCTGGCGCGTGGTGACGCCGTCGAAGCCGTATCGCGCAAACATCTCGGTGGCGACTTCGAGTATCTGTTTCTTACGGTCTGGAGATGAAAGCCTCGTCATGCGCAGCTTCGACAATTTTATGCCAGTTTCCCGATGGAAATGGCCAGTTTGCGTGCCATCAGCAAACATCTGCTTGCGAGCGTTTTCGCCCCGCGCACATGAAGTAGTACACTCTTGCCTCGGCTGCTGGCCACGGTGTGCATTTTCCTATTTCGGACGAGGTATACATGAAACGCGTTCTTTTGCTGATTTCGCTGTTTACGTTTTCCTCAACGCTCGTTGCGCAGGACTGGGCGAAGGCGAAGCTGGAGAAATCTCCACGCCATCGCGAATGGGTTACTGTGAAGCACGACGGACGTTCCGTTGAAGCATTCGTGGCTTATCCGGAATCCAAAGACAAGCGTCCGGTGGTGCTGGTGATTCATGAAATCTTCGGCATGTCCGACTGGGTGCAGGATCTCACCGACGAGCTTGCAGAAGCCGGCTACATCGCAATCGCCCCCGATCTTCTTTCGGGAATGGGCCCAAATGGAGGACGCACCAATTCGTTTGCCGGGCAGAGCGAAGTCACCGAAGCTGTGAGTCACTTGAATCCCGATCAGGTCACAGGCGACCTCAATGCCATTGCCGACTATGCTCTGAAGCTGCCTTCCACAAACAAGATGCTGTTTGTGACCGGTTACTGCTGGGGTGGTGGACAAAGCTTCCGATTTGCCACGAATCGTAAAGATCTGAAAGCTGCGTTCGTGTTCTACGGAGTCCCTCCGGCGAAGGACGCGATGAAGAACATCACCGCGCCGGTCTATGGTTTCTACGCCGGCAACGACAATCGCATCGACTCAACAATCCCGCAGGCAAAAGAAGATATGGCAGCAGCGGGCAAGACTTACGAGCCGGTCACGTATGAGGGCGCAGGACACGGCTTCATGCGTGCGGGAGAGGCTCCGGATGCAAGCGAAGCAAATAAAAAAGCTCGCGACGAAGCTTGGGATCGCTGGAAGAAACTGCTGGCGAGGGCAGAGGGTCCGAGCGATCTGCGCGTGATGCCATAGCGATCCCGCTCTGCTGGATTCGCGGAGAATCGACGATTGAGAGCTCTATTCGTTGTCATCCTGTGTTCTCTCACCGCTCTCGCGCAAGAACGCCTTATCACGATTAGCGCTGATAAGGCATTCGATGGGCACGGCGGTGTCCTTCATAAAGTCCGGATTGAAGTTCGCGGCGACAAAATTGTGTCGGTTCGCGAGTTGGGCAACGCCGAGCTTCCGCGCGCCGATTACGAGTTGCGCGATCTCACTGTGATGCCCGGCTGGATCGACAGCCATGTTCACATCACATGGCACTTTGGACCGAATGGCCACTTCGGAGAGAAAGACGAATCGCCTGAGCGCGCGACGCTCGAAGCTGAAGGCAATGCCTGGCGCACGCTTCAGGCAGGTTTCACAACCGTCCAGAGCCTCGGGGCTCCCGAAGATAAGCCTCTCCGCGACGCCATCAACTCAGGCGTGATTCCCGGCCCGCGAATTCTCACCGCGATCGATCCGCTCAGCGACGAAAAGTTAACGCCGGACCAGATCCGGGAATTTGTAAGCAAAGTGAAGTCCCAAGGCGCCGATGTGCTCAAGATTTTTGCCTCGCGCAGCATACGTCAAGGTGGAGGGCAGACTCTTTCCAACGAACAACTCAAGGCTGCATGCGAGGAGGCTCGCGCTCAGGGTTTGAGGTCGATCGTGCATGCCTACAAAAGCGCGGTGAAGGCCTCTGCCGATGCCGGGTGCACGGAAGTCGAACATGGCAGCCTCACAACCGACGAAGACCTGCAGGACATGGCGAGGAAGGGCACATGGTTCGATCCGCAGGTCGGTTTGGTGATCCATAACTATCTCGATAACAAAGAGAAATTTCTCGGCTTCGACGGCTATACCGACGATGGCTTCCAGAAAATGCAGGAGGTCCTCCTGCTCAACGTGCAGATGTTCAAGCGTGCTCTGGCCACTCCGGGTCTCAAAATTGTCTTCGGAACCGATGCGGTGGCAGGCGCACACGGCCTAAATGCCGAAGAGTTCATCTATCGCGTACGCGATGGCGGGCAGGAGCCGATGGCGGCAATGGTTTCGGCAAATTCACTCGCAGCAGAGGCAATGGGACTGCAAAATCAAATTGGCAGTTTGGCTCCTGGCATGCGGGCCGACATCATAGCTCTGGATGGCGATCCCACTGCAGACATCACATCTGTGCGTCGTGTCGTTTTCGTGATGAAGAGTGGAAAGGTATACCGGGACCAGCGTTAGCTTTGTGACCTTGCTTTTCAGACTTCGTGGCCTTCGTGTTCGCTCTTCGGGTTTTCTGTGATTAAATCGCCCAATGGGCCGCATCCGCGTTCTCTCCGACAATGTCGCGAACAAAATCGCTGCCGGAGAGGTTGTCGAACGGCCAGCTTCGGTCATCAAAGAACTGCTTGAGAATTCTCTCGATGCCGGCGCCACCCGCATTCGCATCGAAGTCGAAGGAGGCGGCAGAAAGCTCATTGCCATCACCGATAACGGCTGCGGCATGGGACAAGACGATGCCATGCTCGCCTTCGAGCGCCACGCTACGTCGAAGATTCACGACGCCGATGACCTGCTAAATATCGCGACGCTCGGTTTTCGCGGTGAAGCTTTGCCGTCCATTGCCTCGGTCTCCCGCTTCACACTGGAAACGCGCCAAGCAGAAGACAAGACTGGCACGCGCATCGAGATCGCCGGCGGCAAGCTGCTCAAAGTGGAAGAAACCGGAGTGCCTCCGGGCACGGCGATCACGGTTCGCGACCTCTTCTTCAATACGCCGGCTCGCAAGAAATTCCTCCGCTCAGAATCGACGGAGCTCTCGCAGATCGCGTCACTGGTAACTCACTACGCTCTCGCGCATCCGGACAAACACTTCGAGATGCATTCGATGACGCACAACATGCTCACGGCGTCTCCGGTAAAGACACACTCCGAGCGGCTCTATCAGATCTTCGGACGCGAGACGCTCGATCAGCTCATACCGGTCGCGGCGGAAACTGATCTGGAGCGTGCGGGGATCCCGGAACCTCCGCCGTGGCGACGCGCAGAAGATTACGAACCGCCAGTTGCGGGCAAAGTTCGCTTGCACGGCTTTGTTTCAAAACCGGAATTGCAGAAGCTGAATCGCAATTCCATCTTTGTCTTCGTGAATCAGCGCCTGGTTCGCGATCGACTCATCCAACACGCGTTGATTGACGCTTATCGCAACATCATTCCTCCAACCGTCTTTCCCGTCGTCCTGCTGTTCCTCGAACTATCGCCGACAGAAGTCGATGCCAACGTGCATCCCGCTAAGACAGAAGTGCGCTTCCGCCAGCAGACATTCATCCACGATTTCGTTCGCGACTCCGTTCGCGCGGCCTTAATGAAGGCGCGACCCGTTCCGCAGTTCACACGCGAGATCATTGCGCAGCCGACGGCTGCTGCTGCGTTGTCACCCGGCGCCTCGTTGCTGCGAACAGAGGCTGAAGCACACGAAGTCGCTGCGTTTGCCCTCAAGGCGCCGGCGGTTCCAGTGCGAACCGCGACTCTAGCATTCGACCAAGCTTTCCCGCTTGAGGGCACCGGAATCCTTGTTGCTCCGCATTTAGCTTCGATGGGAGTTGACGAGATCGAACCTCCCCAGATCAGCAAGACTTCCCAATGCGGGGAAGTTTTCGATGAAGTGGAAGAAGTGGAGCAGGGAATTGCTCCACAACTTGCGTCCTTGCGCCCTCTGGGACAGGTGCGCGAGTCCTTTATTCTCGCCGTGAATGAGGAAGGTCTATGGATCATTGACCAGCACGTGGCGCACGAACGTGTGCTTTTCGAACGCGTGCTGAAGCAAAGGCAGACTGAATCCATTGCCGTTCAGAAGATGCTCATGCCTATCGTGGTGGAATTAACTCCAGGCCAGCAGGCCGTGTTTGCGGAAATTTCCGACGAACTAGAGCGCAACGGATTTGAAGTGGAGCTGTTCGGCTCGCGGACGGTTGTGGTGAAGGCCGTTCCAGCAGGAGTCGAGAGTTGTGACATCGAGCACATGCTCGGTGAACTTCTCGTCGAATTTGAGCGCGAGCAGCAGCGAATGAACCTAGATGAAGTTCGACATCGCATCGCCGCATCGATCGCGTGCCATGCGGCCATCAAAGTGAACATGCCGCTTGATCAGAACAAAATGGAGTGGCTGCTGAAGGAGTTGGCAAAGACAGAGTGTCCAATGTCTTGCCCACACGGGCGCCCCGTAGTGCTGAGATATTCTGTGAAGGACATTCAGCGGGCGTTTAAGAGGATCTAGAAGCGTTTGACGTAGTGATTCCGAACCGCTGCTGTTGCGGTGAGGAATCCCTACGAACGCCTGTGCTCGTCGGAAAGACCAGAATATTTCCCGATCTCGCGTTCCGAGATAAGCTTCAGTCGCGCGTAAGATTTTCAAAGATGATAGAGATTCCTCACGGCAGAACCCGCGCTTCGGAATGACAACAGGAAACTATGACTGAACTCGAGCTACAACATCTTCGGCGCGAGAAATGGCGGATTGAAGGGGAACCGCTGCGCACCCTGGAAGATGCTCGCGAGTTCGTGGATTCAGTAGGCCTGTGTCTGATGTATCCGATCCGCCCAATGCCTGTGCTGTCGACCTTCATCGCAGCTTTCCACGGCTCAGATGCCAAGCTGCCGGAGCGAAAGGCAGCATTCTCCGATCTTCGAGCGAAGCAGGCAGAAGAGTTGGTGCGGCGAGTCTTGCGGCAGAAAGCAGCATTTCCTGCGCAATTCTCAGGAGAGATGCTCATCGTTTCATCCGAGAGCTTTCCTTTTTTCTATGCACTTGCGAGCGACCGTCAACCCAAAAAGCCACTTCATAGTCGGGCACGAGGCAAAGCTTCTCCTCTGACCGAGCATGTGTTCAAAAAGCTTGAAGAACGCGGACCACTCACACGGCCGCAGCTTCAGGAGCAACTCGGCGGCGCTTTGTCCGAGGCCGGACTCGACCGCGCTCTGCAGGAGCTGTGGGCAGCGCTAAAGATCGCACCCGTCGATTACAATCCCGAAACGGGATACACATGGGATACCTATCTTCACTGGGCGACTGAGGCAGTGAACGAAGGAGTTCGGTTGTCCGATGCCGAGGCGGTTTCGGCTTTGGTTTCGAAATACCTCGAAGGGGTGATCGCCGCCACACAAGAGGAGATCGAAGGGGTCTTCTCTGCGTTCACTTCGCGAGCGAGAGTGGCCGAGGTGGTTCGGGCCCTGCTGGCGGCCCGTGAATTTACGTACACTCCGAGTGAGACACGCACATTGATTACCGTGGCCCACATTCCCGCCCGAAGCACTCCACAGCCTGCGCGTACCGAATCGGGGAATCGGAGAACTGCGCTGAGGAGACGGAATGGCTGAAGCTCCTGCCCAGCGTGGTTTAGTCATTGCCATCGACGGACCCGCCGGCGCGGGCAAAAGCACGCTTGCCTCACGTCTTGCACGGAAGCTGGGCTACCTCAATATAGAGACAGGCGCGATGTACCGCGCGCTCGCGCTAAAGGCAATTGAAAACGATATCGATGTCGATAATGAAAAAGCGCTTGTCGATTTGGCCTGGAATTCGAAGATCACGCTGGAACCGCAGATCGATGGCAATCGCGTGAAGCTCGACAACACTGACGTGTCACAGCGCATTCGTGAAAAAGACGTCACGGAAGCAGCTTCTCGAGTTTCTGTTCATCCCGGAGTTCGGGAGTGGATGGTACGCAAGCAGCGCGACCTCGGCGCGTCCGGCGGTGTGGTGATGGAAGGCCGCGACATCGGTACCGCAGTGTTCCCGAATGCTGATGTAAAGATATTTCTCGATGCCGCTCCTGAGGTTCGCGGCAGCCGCCGCTTCCATCAGGCGCCCACCTCGGAGCCATCTGCCGCGGTTCTGGCGGAAATGCGTGCGCGAGACGAGCGCGATCGCACCCGTGCTGTCTCGCCGCTTATTCCAGCGAACGATGCCGTCCTGATTGATTCCACCGACCTGACTCTCGATCAGGTGATTCAAGCGGCCGAGAACGTCGTGAAAGACAAGTTGGCGGCCTCAGCTCAGCCGTAATAGAACCGCACGTTCGGATAAGATCCAGGTTATTTTTTCGGCAAGAATACTATTCGGCAAGAATACTGTTTGTCGGTCTGCTTGTTTGATCCCCAGCCCTAGGGGCGAGCTTCCGAGCCACCGAATTAGCTCGACTTCCGTCGGCTTCGAGATCGCATTGTCACTCCAACAGTGCCCACGCCCACCGGAACCTAGAGAAAAAGATCCTGTGAATCTAAGTAATGGCTCCAATGCTGCTGAAGCAAAACTCAGGCTCGGGCCTGATGTGATTCGGGCATTGAGGCAAATATCATTGGAATCACGGGCATCACCCGCCGCGGCGGGAGGCTCTCTTTAACGACATTGCCCATTCGTACGCATTCCAATCGCTCGGTTTTTCTTAAGCGCCTGCTCGAGCTGGCCCGGCCAAGCTATGCCCATCTGATCGGGATCTTTCTTCTCGGTGTACTTTCCGTCCCCATCTCGATTTTGATGCCAGTGCCGCTGAAGATTGCGGTCGATAGCGTGATTAGCAATCATCCCCTTCCTCCGATATTGAATCATCTGGTTCCAGAAAGATTTGCTGGGACGGAGATAGCGAACCTCGCAATCGTGATGATCGTGCTGATCGGCCTGGCAATCATCAGCAACCTGCAGACACTCGCCTCATGGTTGCTGCAGACCTACACCGGCGAGCGACTGGTCTATGAGCTGCGCAACCGACTGTTCTGGCACGCGCAGCGTCTCAGCCTCTCGGCGCACGACCGCCGCGGAGTGAACGATATCGCTTACCGCATTCAGCACGACGCGCCTGCGATTCAGTTCATCTTCATTCAAGGCGTACTGCCGCTGATGACCTCGGTGCTCACCTTCGCCGGGATGTTCTACATCGTCGCGCGTATCGACAAATCGATTGCGGTGGTTGCATTGGTGATCTCGCCGGCGCTCATGATCGCCGCCCGGCGTTCCAGCCGGCGAGTTCGGAAAGCCTGGCAGGGAGTCAAAAGTCTTGACAGTTCCGCCATGTTGCTGATGAACGAAGCCTTGGCGTCGATTCGCGTGGTCAAGGCATTCAATACGGAAGACTTCGAAGACAGTCGCTTCCGCCTGCGCTCCCGTGAGCGAATGAAAGAGCAGCTTCGGCTGGCGTCGATTCAGGCCGGCTACCATCTGCTGATCTCGTTTGCGATTGCCGCCGGCAGTGCAGCAGCGCTGCTGATCGGAATTCGTCACGTGAAGATGGGCATTGTTACACTCGGCGATCTTTTGCTGGTGATGGCTTATGTTGCCCAGCTCTACAGTCCGCTGCAGACCATCAGCAGCAAGATCCCAGAGCTGCAGTCATGGCGAGTGAGCCTGGAGCGAGCGTTCGCGCTGTTCGAAGAGAATCCCGAATTAGGACAGAGCCACGCGCTCGATGCGCCGGTTGATCGCGTCTCAGGCCAGGTAAGCTTCGAGGATGTTACATTTGCCTATGCTTCCGGAACAAAGGCCCTGGATGACGTGTCGTTCACAATTCCAGCAGGGACGAAGGTTGGCATCGTTGGCCAAAGCGGGTCAGGCAAGACGACGCTCGTCAATCTTCTGGCCCGCTTCTACGAACCGACGGGCGGACGCATCCTTCTCGACGGCATCGATCTGCACAGCTTCGGGATTGCCGCGCTACGCCAGCAACTCGCCATCATCAGCCAGGAACCAGTGCTCTTTTCAGCCACAATCGCCGACAACATTGCTTATGGACGCCTCGACGCCGGCCGCGCGGACATCATTGGTGCGGCCACCGCGGCCCACGCACATCAATTCATCATGGGTCTACCGCAGGGCTACGACACGAAAATTGGCGAAGGCGGCTCGCGCTTATCGGGAGGACAGCGCCAACGACTTGCCATCGCGCGGGCGTTCTTGAAAGATGCTCCTCTTCTCATTCTCGATGAGCCTACGAGCGCACTCGATGTGGGCACGGAAGCCGATCTGATCGCTTCACTTCAAGAGGTCATGCGCGGACGAACAGCATTCGTGATCGCGCATCGCCTCAATACCATTCGCAATTGCGACGTGCTGCTTGTGATGGAGCGCGGCAAGCTGAAGGAAATGATCTGGCAAAAGGAAGGGCAGTCCGCCCGGCCGGAATCGATGGAAGCGCTGATACGGTACAGTTCGACAGCGTAACGCTCCCTTCGGTCATTCCGAACGCCCGATTTTAGCGTCAGGAATCCCTACGGACTTGTACGCGGCTGGCGCGAGAAAATATCCGAGAGATTCCTCATTCCGAATCCCGCAAACACACTTAACCCGGGCAAGCGTGTCGCTCAATGAAATCCTTGTCCCAGCCGTTCTGGACCAGCTGAGTTTCGCCCAGTCTGCTGAAACCAAAGCACTTCCCAAAACTGAACATCCCTCTGTTCAGGTGCGGCGTCCAACAGTAACTAACGCCTGAGTTGACGCCGGCCGAAGTCTGCTCTAGGATGTTTTCACTCATGAAGTCCGTTCGCCGAATTTCGATTGAAATTACAATTACAGGCACAAGTATGCCCACAATCGGCTCGGCGGAGGGATGTA
>DATEMI010000547.1:0-18555 GCA_035275665.1 Terriglobales bacterium
ATCACGTCCGGACGAATGCTCTTGACCGGCGTGGTCGCGATGATCTGGAGCTGCGGATACTTGGCCTTGAGGGCTTTGTAAAACTGCTCGTAACGTGCGTCATAGCTTCCGGAGCGGTCGAACTGATCTTCGTTGCCGACTTCGACGTAGGTGAGCTTGAACGCCTGCGGATGCCCGTTCTTTGCGCGAACGGCTCCCCACTGTGTGTCCGCTCCTCCGGTGACATATTCAATTTCGTCGAGCGCGTCTTGCACGTAGGGCTCGAGATCCGGTCCGGGATTTACGTGCTCCTGCGCCAGAGAGTAGCCCGCATAAACCGCGAGCAATGGCTGCATCTTCAGGTCTTCACACCATTCGAGAAACTCGAGCAGACCCACTCCGTCGGAGGAGTAATAGCGCCAGGGGCTCGGATGTCCGGGACGATCAACCAGCGGTCCGATCGTCTTCTTCCATTCAAAGCGATCGGCAATGTGGTCACCTTCAAGGTAATTGCCGCCAGGGAAGCGCAAGAACGCCGGATGCATCGCCGCCAGTTTTTCCATAAGGTCTATGCGATTGCCGTTTGGCGTGTTTTGGTAGGTAGGCGGAAACAGCGAGACAAGACTGAGCCACAGCGTCCCTGCGTGTCCGACGGTGAGCTCGAGGTGATTTGCCGATGAAGCCTGGACCGCTCCCGTCCGCAGCGTGAACTGGTGTTGTTTCCAATCCGTCGTTACGCCGGATACGGTCGCCGATGCGAGCGTCTTCTTGTCCGCGTTGCTCACCAGCTTTACCGTGATCGAGCCGATAGCCGGCGAGTCGGCCCTGGCGTACAGAGAGCCGCTGTAGGTAGTGTTCGCTCTGACCGCCATGCCCCAATATCCCTGGTTGAGCACGCCTGCCTGGTTTTGGGCGTCGGCCTGCGTCACGTCCAGCTTCAGGCTTTCCGGCAAAGCCGCGCTGGGGCCGGTGGATTTATCGAGCTCCATCTTGGCCTGGGCATTGCCGTCTTCCACCAAATACCAATACAGGATTCCGGACCAATTGCCGCGGAACGTGCGGTTGCGCACCATCTCCGCGTATAAGCCGCCGTCGTAGGAGTAGTTGATCTCTTCGGTCATCAGCCCGTAAAGGGTCGGGCTGACCTTTGCGGTAGGCTTATCGAGATGAACAGTCAGTGTCGCCTGCTGGCCATAGGCGATGGATGAAACAACAAAAAGAATTGAAATGGCGACGGATCGGGCAATAGTTTTCGCGAGCATTTGCTAAGGCCTTTGGTTTGGAACTGCGCTTTTGTCGCAAACAACGGAAGGATTGACGGCAGCAAAAAACGTCGAGAGGAATATACCTGCTGGAAAACGTTTACTCAAGACAGAACCGCCGCCAGTAGGCGGTGGGCGCCGCGTTTTCTGCGGCTGCGGGTCTTGCAGCTGCGCTTTCTGGCTGCCGCCGTTCTCTCGACTGTGGGCTGCGCCGCCTTGACCGGAGCTGGCCTATTCGGCCATCTCCGGGCCACCGGCTACCGCCAGCGGTTCTGCTCGTCGGGTTACGAGAATGTTCGCCTTCGGTTAAGAAGATCCGCCTAGTTACTCGCGACCGCTCGCTCGTTAACGTTGTGAGTTGTGTCTCGATTTCTGCTGATTGCTGCCGCGGCTTGCTGTCTTGCCGGATGTGGAGGACAAGGCGGCTCATCGCCTGCGACAAGTGCAGTTCTGCCGGCTGTATCGAGCACGAGCACACCCGCGCCTCTCGGGCATCCTCCCGCTGCGGGCACCTACAGCAATCCACTGCAAATCGCGGTCGGAGATGGCACAGCCATGGAAAGCTGTCCGGATCCTTCGATCATTCGCAGTCAGCGGCCCGGGGATTCGAATTGGTATATGTACTGCACCAACGAGATCTTCCACGACAATTCCCCGCTCCACCTCATTCCCATTTCGAAATCACCGGACCTGGTGAACTGGACTTATGTCGGCGATGCCTTCGCTCAGATGCCGTCGTGGGTTGCACCCGACGGCGGGCTGTGGGCGCCTGATATCGAGTATTTCAATGGGCAGTATTACCTTTACTACGCGGCTTCCGACGCGACGGTGGCCGGCGGAGGCAGCGCGATTTTTGTCGCAACCAGCAGCAGCCCGGTTGGTCCGTGGAGCGCGAGCAGCACACCTGTTGTGGAACCCAGTTCGGGAAGAAAAACGATCGATCCGGCGGTGATTCAGGATGACAGCGGTCAGCGCTACATCTTCTATGGGACTTACCAGGGCGGGATTGCGGCGAGAGTCTTATTGGCCGACGGAATGAGTTCATTGCCGGCAACCCAGGTTCAGATCACTACCGCAGATCGCTACGAGGGCGCTTACGTCATAAAGCGCAATGGCTACTACTACCTGTTTGTCTCGGCAAGCGATTGCTGTCGCGGACCGCTGACGGGATATGCGGTCTTTGCCGGAAGATCGCAGAGCGTACTCGGACCGTACGTCGATCAGGATGGTGTTTCCCTCCTCGACTCTCGTGTAGGCGGCACGCCTGTACTCAACATGAATGGCAACCGTTTCGTTGGCCCGGGGCACAATGCGATTTTCACCGACGCATCCGGCCAGGACTGGATGCTGTATCACGCTGTGGATGTGAATCACCCATATTTCGCTAACGGGTGGACGCGGCGGCCTGTATTGATGGACGCGGTGGACTGGGTGGACGGCTGGCCGCGTGTGCGCAACGAAGCTGGCCCATCCGATTCGGTGCAGCAGGCGCCTACTGTGACTGCAGGTGCTGCAAACGCGTACGTCGCGCCGGCGGCTCCGTTCGATATTCCCGGCGCGGCCATCGCTTCCCTTTCCGACGAGTTTTCTGGATCAGGGCTCTCTCCGCAGTGGAACTGGATTCGTCCTTCATTACTGAACGGCTATGGCGTCGCGAATGGGTTGTTCCGTTTTGATACGCAAGCCGGAGCCCTCTACGTTGGCAGCAACAACGTTTCGATTCTCACCGAGCCTGCCCCTACAGGCGATTACGTCATCGAAGTCAAACTGTCCACGACCGTGCCGGTGACGGGCGACTACAGCTTCGTGCAGGGCGGCGTGTTGATCTACGGCGATGACAACAACTACGTCAAACTGGTCGATGTCGCCATCGGCAACACGCGGCAGATTGAATTTGGAAAGCAGATTAGCAGCGTGCCTGTGGGATATCCACAGTACGGAAGCACATTGCTTTCATCGCCATCCGATTCGACCTACTTGAGAATCGCCAGGCGCGCGAGTCCCGTCGGCGGCGAAACTTACACTGCGTACTCCAGCCACGATGGCGTCGAGTGGGAGCGCGGAGGCTCGTGGACTCACGCGCTAGGCGCATCTGCAAAGATCGGGCTGGTCTCGATGAACGGCGCCGGCTTCTCAACGTACTTTGATTATGTGCGCGTGAGTACGTTGCAGTGAGAATTAGCTTCTCAGCTTCTAAGCTGCTCAGCTTCTAAGCAAAAGGCGCATTCATCACCACAGAACTAGAGAGCGGAGAAGATGGCTAACAGGTTGAGTCAGGAGCTTAGGAGCTTAGGAGCTTAGCAGCTTAGGAGCTTAGCAAGCTCAGAAGCTGCTTCTCACAATTGCCGGGTGAATCTCCCAAAGCGTCTTCACTCGATCTGAGCCGCGAGCGAACCACACCGTGTGCGCCTGATCGCGGAAAGCAATGCCTTCCACTTCCACCAGCACGGGTGGTGAGAGTTCCTGGTTCAAGTCAGTGAGCGAGATACCCCGATGCTGTAGATCGGCATACATCTTTGTACGCGCTGCACAATACGTGGATGTTCCTGGGGTTTCGACGATCATGCGTGGAGCGTTTTTGTCCGGCTGTTCGGAGA
Source organism: Terriglobales bacterium (assembly GCA_035275665.1). Taxonomy (GTDB): domain Bacteria; phylum Acidobacteriota; class Terriglobia; order Terriglobales; family Acidobacteriaceae; genus Gp1-AA112. The sequence goes on from DATEMI010000547.1 coordinate 3,839, forward strand.
TCTCAATGTGCAGATCGCAGTCGCCTTTTCGCAAAAATACTGTCTGCATGTACGCCTGACGAATGCGATACATCTTCACTTCGGGGCCGCTGCGCGGAGTGCGCGGACCGGGCTCGGGACCTTGTGGCCAGGCCAGGATTGCAGCTACAGTTGTATCTTCCGGCGGGAGCGCGGGAAGAGCTCCGTTCTTGTACTCGATTCGCCAATCGTCTTTGGTGATGTGCGTGGGCTTGCAGTCGCACAGCAGCGCGGTGCTGATGGGCTTGCCTTTGCGATTGCCTGGACGCGCAGGATCGTTGCACCCTAACCCAATAAGGGTGCACGCCAACGCCAATAAGAAGACGGCAGATCTTCTGCGCATCACAAAGAGCGCAAGTGTAGCATCCGCGCACAAGCTAAACCGTGATGTCGCGGCAACCGAAACAGAATCATGGGAAGCTCTTGATGCGGACGGCGGAAGGCTTGGGCGAGTCTTCACGCGAGCCGCGCGACTCTTGCCCCGGCTCATGGGACAGCAAGCGCGCAGCGAGCCGCAAAGCCGCTAACTCCTCGTTGATGCGCGCTAACTCTGCTTCCTTCTCGCGAACGACTTCGTTGATGTCTCTCATTGTGATGTCTTATCGAGCTGAGCGCGAGTTCCATGGAATGGCAGCCAGTTCACGCGTGCGCTGACCGGCTCCCGATCGGTGAGCAAGCAGCCAGTCAGACGCACGACGCAGTCCCGCAGATACTTGCTCGCGGCTCATCGAGGTTTCAAGCTTCTCCTGCTCACCACGAGCGCGAACGTCTCCGGCTGCTTGTGCCAAAGCAAACCAGGAATAGGCTGATACGGGATCCCGTTTCACTCCGATGCCCTGCATATACATTTTGCCGACGTTGAACCGGATCTCTGCGATTTGAAATTGCGGAAGCCGATGCGAGAGTCGGACAGCCCGACCTTTGGCCGCGGGGTCGCCGTTCGCGCCGGCAATGATGTACCAGACGCATGCTTTGAGCGCATCACGCCCGAGCCCATCACCTCTTTCGTATCGAGCAGCCAACAAGGCTTGAGCGCCGACGTCGCCCGAATTCGCCCGCCCACGCAGATCGCGCAGTCTCGAATCGTCAGTATTTGTGCTGCCTTTAAAGTTCGCAGCTTCGGTCGGCGCCACGTGCGCTGATTTTTCGGAGATCTCTGCTACCGGGTGATGCGCGATTGAAGTCCTAGAGCGAACGACGCGGGGAGCAGCGGCGACCATCGCTATCGCGAAGCACGTGAGCACCGCAATCGAAGTCGGACGGCCATACGCGGCGAATGTGCCCGCAGCTTGATTTTTGTACCCTGAGGCGACGCCCGCGTTAACCCAAGGTTCAGGGCTCAGAGCTTCCCTCTCTCCCCGGAACTCAAAGGCTTTCGCAACAGCGCGAGTAGCAGGGTCCGCAGCACTGATCTCTCCCGCCAAGTGCTTTTCAATCGTTGCGGCTTCGGTTCGAATCCGCTCGAGAAGTAATAGATCGAATCGATGCGGAGTATCAGAAAAGGCCGCCACGAATCCGATACATCTCAAATTTTCCCGCAGAGGAATTGAAAGGATGGAACGAATGCCGAGTCGAACGCAAAGTCCCCCGGACAGCATTGGATCGATTGCGGTGTCGTTCGAAAGCTGCAGGCGATTCTGACGCACGCACGCTGCACAAATTCCGCGCTCTAAACTGACCTTTGTTCCAATCGGCGGAGCCGCCGGACCACACCCGGCGACACACGAAATTTCATCGCCCGCACGCTCGGCAATAGCAATGGCTACCGACAGGTTTAGCTCTCGATGGAGTTGTGCGGCGGCGTTCTGAAGATTCCGGTAGATCTCAGCCGAAGTACTCTGGCCTCCGTCAACCGCGTACCAAATTGGGACTCGCTCCGCCATTTAGAATCCCACGCCTTACTTTTTTGAGTATAGGGAGGGATTCTGAATTTGGCTACAACATTGCTGACTTTTTGTGGCTCTCCGGGGGGCGGCAGCGGATGGGGACTCCTAACGCCAGCACATATTTTCGCAATCAAGATCATGCCGTTAGTTACCATCGATGTGCAGGAGTAGATGCTGTGGGCAGCTCTCGCCCTAGAATGCTGCCATGCAGCTTCCCGAAATTGAATGGCAGCCGGTCTCGCGGACCGAGTTTTATGGCTGGCTGACGTTCTATGGACTTCTTCTCTTTTATCTGAGCAAGAATTTTGGGCAGCTTACGTTGCTCGACAATGTCCACCTGCCAATCCATGAAGGCGGGCATCTCTTCTTCAGCTACTTCGGCGAAACACTGCACCTCTGGGGTGGAACCATCTTTCAATTACTGGTTCCCGCGCTGCTCGCTACGTACTTTGCCGCGCGCCAGCAAGTTCCAGGAACGACATTCTGTGTATTCGCCTTCTTTCACAGCCTCACCGGTGTTGCCACCTACATGAGCGACGCCATCGCCCGCGCTTTGCCGCTGGTGACAGTCGGTGCAGTGGCAGACGAATCCGACCACGATTGGTACAACATATTCACCCGGTTCGGCATTCTGCCCCATGCCGTCCAGATCGGGTCGGCGACGCGCTTCGTAGCGTGGTGCGGAATGCTTGCGACGGTGGGCTGGTTTGTCTGGCGCTATCGGGCACAGATGCGTGAACAGGCGTTGGCGGCCAGCGCAGGCTGATTCCTGGCCATCCTCGATCAGCGGCTGCCCTCCATTTTCCTCTTCCGGAGCTACCCGCTGGTACATGTCCGCCCGGTAAGACAATCCTTCCGAACGTTTTTACTCGATTCCCGAATTGGTATTTGATGTGCTTTGATTGAATCGACGGACTGGTACCTTCGTACTCTGCGGAACTTCGCCGATCACAAAATCCTGTGCCATGATTTCCTCGTGCTTTCCTCCCCCATCGACAAGGAGGAACATGACACGCACTACCCGTCACTTACCTGTCCTGCTGCTGGCACTCGTTACCGTCTGCAGCACCACTCTGGCCGCCGAGGAAGGACACGCCTCATATTCCGGCCAAATCGGAATGTTGAATCCCTGCAATGGAGCCGTAGTCATTGTAAGCGGCATGAACTTCGCTCGTGTTCACGAGAATTCCCGCGGACAGGGCGAAGTCCACATCAGTGTTCACCTGCGGTTCACAGGTGATACCGCGGAGGAATCCGCAGCCGAGTACCGGACGATCCTCGTGGCGAAAGGCGAATTCCAATCTGAAGCGTCAAGCTACGACATTCCCTACCGCTCCTTGTGGGTAGGCCGGCACGGTGCACCTAGCTTCTCTATGGATGGAACGCTTCGGGTGTGGGTGCAGGCGGGTGTGCCGCAGAGCGATGGAATCTTGACCTTCGATACGGCTTGCAGGCAACACGCGAAGCTGGAAGATCTCGACGATCACGATCGTGACGATCATGATCGCGATGATCGCGGTCGTGACGACTCACATACGTCCGGACGCAGTTCACATTGAAATCGCAAGGCGAATCTAAGACCCGCTGGGCCGCATCTTCTCGGACCAGCGGGTTTATTTTGTTCCTTTCTCCGACTGAATCCCATCGAGATCTGCTACCGATGTATGTTTGCGGCCCTTAGCTGCATGAAGGCGAGGAGTTCCGGTGACGCGCGTGTGGTGGTGAAACAAAAATGGCACCCGCAGCGCGGATGCCATCAAATCGAGGGGAGAGAGCGTTATGCGGAGACGAATTCGGTCCTTCCACTAGCAAGCTTCTTCTCTTGTTCCGCCAGCTTCTCAGGAAGGTTCACGACCTTTACGTCTTTAGCCAACCGCAATAGCTTCAGCATGCGAATGCCCAGGTAATTCAGATCAATTTCATACCAGGCGAGTCCATGGCGCGCCGAAATGGGATGCGCGTGATGGTTGTTATGCCATCCTTCGCCGAACGTGACCATCGCGACCCACCAGTTGTTGGTGGAATCGTCTTTCGTGATGAAGCGGCGGCTGCCCCACATGTGCGTGGCGGAATTTACCAGCCACGTAGCGTGAAGGCCGACGGTCACGCGGAAGAAAATGCCCCACATCAGGTAGCTCCAGCCGCCTACGGCAAGCAGGATTATTCCTAGCGTGGTGAGCGGGACCCAATGCCACTTTGACAGCCAAACGTGGAATTTGTCGCGGCGAAGATCTGGAGTGTAGCGTTCCAATTCGGGATTGCCGTGGTGCAGGACCTCGCCGCTGATGATCCAGCCCATGTGCGCCCACCATCCACCGTCGCGCGGGCTGTGGGGGTCGCCTTCGCGATCACTGGTCTGATGATGGATACGGTGCGTACCTACCCAGAAGATCGGTCCACCTTCAAGAGCGAGCGTCGCACAAACCGTGAGGAAATATTCGACCCATTTTGGAACTTTGTAGCCGCGATGCGTCAGCAGGCGATGGTAGCCCATGCCGATTCCGAAACTGAGGGAGAAATACCAAAGAATAGCGGTGACCAGCAGCGCCTTCCATGAAAACATGAACAGCGCCGCGATTGCTCCGGCATGGAAGACCGCCATGATGAATGCTGTGTACCAGTTAATTTTCCCGCGCTTGGCGGTATAGACCTGCGTGACCGCAGGATTATTGTTGAGACTGTCAGGTGTGATGATTGCGCTCATAGTCTCCGTTCGATTTACCTTTAACTCCGTATTTCACGATAGCAACAGCGCGGCAAGCGGTGTGTAATAGTTGTGTAATACCGGTTGCGAGCTATTACCAAGGTAATTAATCGCGCGCTGAAGTCGGGAGTCGCACGACAAAAGTAAGCACACTGTTGCAACGAGCAGCTCGCGTCCTGCATCCTAGTTCTTCCTTAATTCCCGCACTGGACACGAGGACGAAAGCATTTCTCTCCTGCGCAAACACGCATCGCGAGCCGCTCTGCTTGCATTGAGTACGATCACGTGCCTTGCCCAGAGCACCACGCCGGCGGCGCCCAATCTAACCACGCCTGATCCGCAGCAGGTTCTCAGTTATTTGAACCAGTCCATCGATTGGTATCGGCATCTGGCTGTCGAGGAAGACAACGCGACCGACGCCACCGACACGCTGTTCGTCAATGACGATCGCCAGATGGCAACCCAGATCGTTCGCCTGTCGTTCGATTTCGGACGCGCTGCGGCTCAGCTCGCGAGTGCGCAAGCTCCGTCCGAGGCATCACAGAACACGGCCAACTCTCGTTTCCAAAACTTGATGCGCACAGCAGCGCAGACCGACGAAACCATTCGTCAGACCCAGGCTGAAATTGAGCAGACACGAAATGAGTTGGGCAAAGCACGTCCGCCTGCCCGAGCGAAGCTGCAGGCCACAATCGACGAACTTCAGTCGGAACTAGCTCTGGCACAGGCGCGAAGTGATGCTGTTCACAATATTCTGCAATTCACCAATGCAGGCCCTTCCGGTACATCGAGCGGCAACCTTCTCGCGAAGGTGCAGGAACTGCAACACTCCGTTCCGGAGATTACGCTCACCAGTACGACACCTACTCCGTCAACTCCGGATGGTCAGAGCAAGTCAACTGGCGGTTCATCGTCTTCGAGCAACAATGCCTCTGCCGCGCCGCGCCGCGAGCAGCCCTCTGGATTGTTAGCGCTGATCACCGACGTCTTCGCGCTCACGCGCAAGATTCACAGTATCGACGACAGCATTCGTGCAAGCGACGCTTTTGCGCAAACCGCTCAGGACCTGCGCACTCCGTTATCGAAAAACATCGCTCCCCTGGTTCAGCGAGGAAATGAACTCGCGCAAGCAGCCGATACCAGCGACATCGCGGGGCTGCAGCAACAAAAGCGTGAACTCGATGCACTCACCGCGCAATTCAAGCAGAATTCCAGTCTGGTACTACCACTCAGCAAGCAAGCCGTGCTGCTTGATCTCTACAAGAGCAATCTGGGACGCTGGCGCAACGCCGTGAAGGCGCAATATCAAATGGACGTGAAAAATCTCGGCGTGCGTTTGCTGGTGCTTGCACTCGTCGTCGTCACGTTCATCGTTTTAGGGGAAATCTGGAAACGCGCGACATTCCGGTACGTCCATGATTTTCGCCGGCGTTATCAATTCCTTCTCCTGCGCAGAATCTTGCTGTGGCTCGTGATCGGCGTCACGATTGCCTTCGCACTTGCGACAGAGATTGGATCGCTCGCCACCTTTGCTGGATTAATTACGGCGGGAATTGCAGTCGCTCTGCAGAACGTAATTCTCGCTGTCGCCGGCTACTTCTTCCTAATCGGCCGGTATGGAGTCCGCGTCGGCGATCGAGTGCAGATCTCCGGAGTCACCGGCGACGTGATTGACATTGGCCTCGTTCGCCTGCACCTGATGGAAATGGGCGGAAGCGGAAATTACATTCAGCCAACTGGCCGCGTTGTCGTGTTCTCCAATTCCATCGTCTTCCAGCCTACTGCGAGCTTCTATAAACAGGCTCCGGGAACAAATTTCATCTGGCACGAGGTGTCGCTCACGCTGGCCCCTGATAGCGACGTCAAACTTGCCGAGTCGCGGATCCTGGGTGCAGTGGAGAAAGTTTACGCCGGCTATCGCGAAAAGATCGAGCAGGAGCATCGCCAGATGCAGAACCTGCTCAATGTGCGCGCTGCCACTCCAAAACCAGTGAGCCGCCTTCGTCTTGCGCAAGCTGGGCTCGAAGTTGTTACCCGTTATCCAGTGGAACTCGACAATGCTGCCGAGATTGACGACCACATCACGCGCGAAGTTCTGCAGGCACTGGCGAAATCTCCGCGCCTGAAATTGGTCGGTTCGGGAACGCCGAACATTCAGGCTGTCTCAACCTCGCAGACCTCTGGCGAACCGCATGAGGTAAAGGCGGATAGTGATGGGAAGCAGTAAGGCCGCAATAAGCTACAGGCAATAGGTGCCAGGCGGCAACGTTTCCGCACTCTGAAATCGGTAAAGCACTGGATATCACAAGCGAATTAACGCAACGAGATACTTGGGTGGGAAGCCGCTAGTGGCAGATAGTGTCCGAAACGGAGCGGGCGTCGAGGTTCGAATCCCATATTGCCCGCAAGCAAAATAAACAGAGGCCGGAAGGGCCGGAAGAAGCGCAGCCCAAGTTGACGGATAGTGTTTTGGCATTATCGCCAAAATCGGCTAAGTGCTGGCTATCACAAGCGAATTGATGCAAACGAGATACCTAGTACCCTCCCATCCGACGCGACTAAAATTGCCCGCATGAAACTTCATGAGCTTGCGCAACGGCTCGGCGGACAGCTGGAAAATGCTTCAGCAGACCTCGACATCACTGGAGTGGCCGGGATCGAAGAAGCATCGGCGGGACAAGCGACCTTTGTAGCTAATCCCAAATATGCAGCAGCAGCGCGATCGACAGCGGCGTCGCTCATCATCGTCGGAAATGACTTTCCTGCACTCCAGCGGCCTCTGCTTCGACATGAAAATCCGTATCTTGCCTTTGCGCACGCCCTCGAATTCTTTTATTCCACGCCGAAGCGACAGCCGGGTATTCACAAGACCGCCGTCATCGACGCGAGTGCAAAGATCGGAAAAGGCACTTCCGTCGGACCGTATGTGGTCGTCGAGCAAGGAGTCCAAATCGGAGACAACTGCACTTTGCTTGCGCATGTGGTCATCTACGCGGGAGCCCGCATCGGAGACAACTTCTTCGCGCACGCGCATGCGGTGGTTCGGGAGAACTGTGTTCTGGGAGATAACGTGATTCTCCAGAACGGCGCAGTCGTCGGCGCAGATGGCTTCGGTTTCGCAAAAAATGAGAAAAATGAGTGGCACAAGATTGTCCAGTCCGGTCCCGCAGTGCTTGAAGATGACGTTGAAGTACAAGCCAATGCCTGCGTCGATCGCGCCAGTATCGGCGAAACACGCGTTGGGCGCGGATCGAAGATCGACAACCTGGTCCAGGTCGGCCACGGTTCCAAAGTGGGCCAGAGAACGTTGCTTTGTGCGCAAGTGGGCCTCGCCGGTTCCACTCGGGTGGGAAATGATGTCATTCTTGCCGGTCAAGTCGGCGTCGCCGGCCATTGCTCGATTGGAGATGGAGTGATTGCGACGGCTCAAAGCGGAATTCCCAACGACGTCGCCGCAGGAAAAGTAGTCAGCGGCTATCCAGCAATTGAAAACCGGCAGTGGCTGCGGGCAGTAGCTGTCTTCAACCGTCTGCCGGAGCTCGCGCGAAGCTTGCGAGCTTCCTCTCGTGGTGCCGGCGCGCGGGAAGCGGCAGCCATCGAATAGACTCTTACTGGCGTGTTCGCATCCAAGCACCTGAGGTGAGTAGCGGAACAATGGACGGGCCGGGGCATTCCTCTACCACGATGGAAGAAAAGAAGACGTCAGCCGCAGGCCAGCCCATCCGAGTGCTGCTGCTCGACGATCACATCGACAACCTCTTTCTCCGTTCTGCCATTCTGCGTAAACACGGCTACGAAGCTGTGACCGCTTCGTCGATTGAAGAGGCTGAAGCGCGTCTGCATGAGGCCGACATCGCTGTGCTCGATTACCACCTCGGAGCAGGCAAGTTCGGCACCGAAGTTGCCAACACGCTGCGCGAGAAGCGTCCTCAAGTCCCGATCATTATTCTTTCGGCCACACTGGAGCGGCGGTTTGGTGGCGTAGAAGACATGCATCTGCTCAAGGGTTACAGTTCGGTCGACGATCTGCTCAATGCGCTGCGCTCGTTCGAGGCAAAACGACGAGGAAAGCCTGTCGTGGTCGATGCTCGCGATTTCTACTACTCGCGCATCAACATGGCGATGGGCGATGATGTTGTGCTGGAAATCATGGATCGCGAGGGCAATTGGCAATACGTAAATGAAAGTCTGGCGCAGCTGCTCGACAAAAAGCGATCATGGTTCCTCGGCAAGAATCTGTTCAAGGAATTTCCCGAATTGGGCGAAGATTGGCAGGAAATCATCCGCACAGTGGCGGACACGCGTGAAACTTATATTGATCGGACTTTTCGGGGTCTGCCGCTGCCAAAGAAGAGTCCGCGATACATTTGGAACGTGCTCGTCTTTTCGCTCAAGCTGCATGACAATCGCGACGGCGTTGTCCTCAGCGCCCGGATTCTCGAACGCAAAGATCCTGTGAAGATGCCGGACCCCACTCGTGCGTAATTTTCGGATAAAAGCAGTTCTCTACTCTGTTGCCGGCTTCTACGCTGTCGCGGGGCTCGCCTGTCACTCGAGCGGAATCAACGTCACGATTCAAAACAACAGCAAAGTGCCGCTGCGCAATGTCGAACTTGATTATCCGGGAGCGGCGTTTGGAACGGGGCGGATCGCGCCCGGAGCTTCGTACTGGTACCACATCAAACCGACGTCGGACGGAGACCTCACGCTCAGCTTCGAGCAGCCCGACGCGAAGACCATCCATCAGAAACAAGGATCTGTACGCGAGGGAGAATCCGGGCGGCTCATCATCGTCGTCGATCAGGATGCAAACCAGCGGTGGCACACGACAGCCGAGAAGAAATGATTGGCAGCAAGCACGCCAGCGGTTATCATGCCGCGTTCTCATGGCGGCTCCGCGCACCGTATTCGATGTTCCTGATCAAGTAAGTCCAAAAGCGACGAGGTGGATCGTCGTAGGCGCAGGTGCGCGCGACGGCTACCAGGTTCCCATCGCTCTTCACGAGACCGGTCTCCTGGAGCGGTTCTTCACTGATTTCTACGCACCGCTCGATCGAATTGGACTTGGCAGGTTTATTCGTTCAGCAATACGGGAACGCCTGCAGCGCCGCTTTGTTCCGGAGTTGCCATCACGCGAAGTTGAAACCAATCTTCTGTATGTGTTCAGAACTTGTCGCAATGCATTCGCTTGGCTGCGCTATTCGCATCTACTAGGCGACCGCGCGGGTCAAGCAGCTCAGAAAGGCGGCTGTGGGATCATCGCGTATTCGCACGTGGCGACGAGCGCATTCGGGAATGCAGGCGACGCTCCGAAGGCCCTTTTGCAAATTCAGCCTCATCCCGTTTCGGTCCGGGCGGCCCTTGCGAATGATTCGTTGCGTGCCGATCTGATCGACGGTACGTCCAATGAACGTACATGGCCCAAAAGGGTTTTGGAAATCTATTCTCGAGAACCCTCCCTGGCGGATTTGTGCATCGTGGCCTCAGCGTACACGCGCAAAACCCTAATCGATAATGGAATCGACCCAGAGCGTATCCGCGTAATTCCCTACGGCGTTGACCTGGATTTCTTTCGTCCAGCTCAAAGGGCAAAGGACAAATTCAGAGTCATCTTTGCAGGTCAGATCGCGCGGCAAAAAGGCTTGCATTACCTGCTGGAGGCGTGGAGAGGTCTAAAACTTCCTGATTCGGAACTGAGGATCGGCGGAAGAGTCTCCTCTGAAAATCGCGACCTTGTCCGTGAATATGCGCGAGAAGCAACGTTCCTTGGCGCATTGAACCGCGAACAGCTTCGTCTCGAATACCAGCAAGCCGATTTACTTTGCCTCCCCTCCCTGAGCGACGGCTTCGGACATGTAGTACTGGAAGCGATGGCATGCGGGACACCTGCGCTCGTAACGCACACCTGCGGCGCTTGTGACTTGATTTCCTCTAGACAAAATGGATTTGTGATTGCTCCGGCCGACCTCGACGCGCTCGGCGAAAAGCTCGAGTGGGCATTCCACCACCGGGACGAAATGGCTGGAATGCGTTTTGCTGCCCGAAACACTGCAGAGGGCTATCCATGGAGCAGATTTCGCGGCGCGCTAGTCGAGGCCCTTCAATCATTTAGCAACACCGTTAAGCGATTACGTCCGTAATGACTGGCAGAGCGATTTGCGTTCAAAGGGTGTGCAAAAGATTTACTATCTGCCCATGGTTACGTGGGAAAGTTTATAGCTCGTTCGCAGTCATACCACGGCGTTATCGGATGCCCTCCGAACCCTGCGCCCCGGCGGCCTCTGGCTGTCCGGGGCGTTGCCCTTTGATGCACCCCATTTCAAAATATTTATAAGGCTATAATCACCGGTTTGCTTCCGGCTCGATTATGGTGGCCATCCCAGCGACTCGTCCTCTGAAGCTCGCTCGCCGCATGCAGCGGCTGGGTACGGAGACAGCCTTTGAGGTCCTGGTTCGCGCCCGGGCGCTGGAAGCCGCCGGAAAAGACATCGTTCATCTGGAAATCGGCGAGCCCGATTTCGATACTCCTAGCAACATCATCGATGCCGGCGTTCACGCCCTGAGAAACGGATGGACTCATTACGGGCCGTCGGCCGGCCTACCTGCCTTACGGCAGGAGATAGCCAGGTACGTGACCCAGAGCAGGAGAGTCAGCGTATCCCCCGACGAGGTGGTCGTTGTTCCGGGCGGAAAACCCATTATCTTCTTTACCATTCTGGCACTGGTCGAAGAGGGCGACGAAGTCATTTATCCCAATCCGGGATTTCCCATTTATGAGTCGATGATCGAGTTCCTTGGCGCGCGCGGGGTGCCGATCCGCCTGCGTGAAGAGCAAGCTTTCGGCTTCGATGTCGATGAATTTGCAGGCAAAATTACCGATCGAACGAAGCTGATCATCCTGAACTCTCCTCATAACCCAACCGGCGGCGTTCTGGACCAGGCCGCGGTTCGCAAGATTGCACGTGCGATTGGCGACAGCGACGTGATGATTCTCTCCGACGAGATCTACAGCCGGCTGCTCTTTGAGGGCGAGCACTTCTCGCTGATATCGATTCCCGAGTTTCGCGAGCGCACCATCCTGCTAGATGGATTCTCTAAGACCTATGCAATGACTGGCTGGCGCATGGGCTACGGTGTAATGCGCCAGGACCTTGCGCTTCAAGTCGCGCGGCTGATGACCAATTCCAACTCCTGCACCGCAAGCTTTACGCAGATGGCTGGGATCGAAGCGTTGCATGGCGATCAGTCGTCGGTGGGGAAGATGGTTGAGGAGTTTCGCCGCCGCCGCGATCTCATGGTCAGCGAATTGAATCGACTCAAAGGATTTCGCTGCCAGATGCCGCACGGCGCTTTCTACGTGTTTCCGAATATCGAAGGAACAGGATGGCAGTCGAAGAAGCTGGCCGATGCTCTATTAGAACAAGCGGGGGTCGCGTGCCTGTCGGGTACGTCATTTGGCAGCTACGGAGAAGGCTTTATCCGATTCAGCATTGCGAATTCGAGTGAGAATATTCAGAAGGCGCTTGAACGCATTCACAAGTGGACCTCTGAGTACCTTTGAGCTTGAAAACTAAAACACGACACGGATGCTACGGATCGTACGGATAATTCCTACTGATCACTTCAGAAACAGATCTCGTTTTTGATCAGTGGAATCCGTAGAATCCGTGTGACCCGTGTCGTGTTTTGCCTGTCCCATGGCAAAATTTCGAGTATTCGCAACCTGTGATATTGGAGATCCAGCGCTGAACCGTTTGCGCGAGCGCGGGTACGAGGTCGAGGTTTATCCGAAATCCGATCCGCCGCCGAAGTCCCTGATTTTCGAAAAGGTCCGAAGCGGTATCGACGGCCTGATCACCACGCTGCGCGATTCAATCGATGCTGAAATATTCGAAGCAGGTAAAGGCCAACTGAAGGTTGTCGCACAAATTGCAGTTGGCTTCGACAACATCAATCGTGCCGATGCGAATCGCTACAAAATCCCATTTACGCATACGGCCGACGTTCTCACAGAAGCCACCGCCGAGTTTGCCTTCTTCATGATGGGCGCAGTCGCGCGCAAACTCTGGCCCAGCGAAAAACTTGTTCGCGAAAAGCGATGGGGAACGTGGCATCCGTTCCTTCCGTTTTTGGGCGATGAAGTGACCGGAAAGACGGTCGCCATCATCGGCACTGGGCGAATCGGCCTGGCGATGATCAAGAAATGCACAGGTATGGATATGAACATCCTGTGCTACGACCCGGCGTACGAGAACCGTGAGTACATCAAAACCATTCAGAAATTGATGGACTTGCGCCATCAGTCCGGGATTCAGAAGCACAAGACCGCAATCAAGTATGTGAGTTTTGATGAAGCGCTCAGTCGCGCGGATTTTGTCAGCATCCATGTTCCGCTCCTGCGCGAAGGGGAATCTCCGACGCCAACTTTCCACTTATTTAATGAGACGAATCTGCGGAAGATGAAACCAAGTGCTTATCTCATCAATACATCACGTGGTCCGGTGGTAGATGAGCCTGCTCTGGCAAAAGCTCTGAAACAACGCTGGATTGCAGGCGCTGCGCTTGACGTCTTCGAAAAAGAACCTCTGCCGGACGATTCGGCGCTTCGTGACCCTGAAATTGAAGATCGCTGCCGACTCTTCCACCACTTCGCCAGCGGAGCTACGCAGACGCGATTATCTCCCGATCCGGAATTGGGAATGGCGGGCCGCTGCGTGCAGGGGCTCATCGATGTCCTGGAGCAAAACTACGGTGGAGATATCAAGAAGATGCCGTACGTGGTAAATAAAGAACCGTTCTAAAAAACTGACGCGACCATACCGCGGTCACGAGGAGGAACATCGCTGGCGTTTACCCCGCAAACCGAAATCTTGCCTGAGGCCCAGAAGGCGCTGTGGTCGGAACTCAGCCGGACGCCGGGCAACTTTGTTCTGTATGGCGGCACCGCGATGGCTCTGCGGCTCGGCCACAGAACATCGGAAGACTTCGACTTCTTTTGCAACGAAGCATTTGAGCCAGAGCAGCTTTGGCGTGACATTCCATATCTGCGGACTGCGCGTGTCGATAGCCGAGCAGACAACACTCTGATCGCCGTCGTGCACCGTGGGAGCCCGGTACGCGTTTCGTTTTTTGGAGATGTACATATGAATCACGTTAGCGATCCGGATGTCGTCGATCAAGGTATCCAAATTGCTTCTTTGCTCGACCTCACGGCAACAAAATTGAAGACCGTCCAGCAACGCGCGGAAGCAAAGGACTACAGTGACATTGCAGCGGCCTTGAGGTCCGGAGTCTCGCTTAGCGAAGCTCTTGGTGCCGCCGAATCCATTTACGGAGGTGTCTTCAACGCGATTGCCGCTTTGAAGGCTTTGTCCTATTTTCAAGACGGAAATTTGGCATCATTGCCTGCTGAAATTAAGAATCTTCTGAGCGCACAGGCCAAAACAATAGAATTGAAAAACATACCGCGGATCGCGGCGCGAGCCGGGATCACGCGATCTTCACAATAGCGTGAACGAACATCCAGACGAACTTGTTGCAATTGCTAAAAGGGTGGTGTGGTTTGAATCTCCCGAAGAGAGTCTTCGAGAACCTAAACGATTCCTGGCTTATCTGATGACGTACGGCACACTCGAGGAGATTCTGGTCACAAGGAATTATTTTTCCGACGATGACTTTAGAACTGCTTTACGTGACGCACCTCCCGGCATCTTCGATATTCGTTCCTGGACCTATTGGAACCTGGTGTATGGACGTGATCCGGTTCCGCCACTTCCTCAGCGCGTAGTCCAGTAACAGGGTTGCAGCGATGCAATTGAGGACGCGTTCCGAAAAGGGGTGGCCTCACGCTTCCCGTCGTCGGCTTGTTCCCTGTAACCTGTTCCCTTCTATGTCACTCGTCGAATGCGTTCCTAATTTCTCCGAAGGCCGTGATGTTGCCAAAGTAGAAACGATCATCGCAGCAATGAAGATCGAAGGCGTCTATCTGTTGGATAAAGAAATGGACACCGACCATAACCGATGTGTCATCACACTAGTTGGAGATCGCGATGCCATCGCTGAGGCCGCAATTCGCGGCGTGGGCAAAGCTGCTGAACTGATTGATCTCA
>DATEMI010000548.1:0-5609 GCA_035275665.1 Terriglobales bacterium
TTCGCCGGAACACTATTGGTGATTGCACGCGCGATGCCGTCTTCGACTGCGCGGCCAAATGTTTCGATTGCAGCAGGACATTCTGCGACGTTGGTTCCGTAAACAGCAGCGCTAGAGCAAACGCCCATAGAAGACGGACGATTTATTTCGCTGCGACGGCGCGGCTTGGCACAACCTCGTCTATGTAAGCGAGATAGGCGGCGACCAGGTGATACGCGTTGTAGTAGTCGTCTTGGTTGATTTGGGAAACCTGGTCCTCTGGTGAGTGCAGCAGATTCCGTGTCGACTGCGTTAGCGCACAGAATTCAATGCTTGGGATCTTCTTCTCTCGAAATGTTTCTGAGTCGGTGCTCACGTGTTCCAATCTGAGGCCTTCGATGGGCAGCTTCATTGCAGAAGCCACTGCGACTGCCGCATTCTCCAGCATTGGATCGGAATGGCCGACCCAGAATTCGGTCGGGCCGGCAGCGAATGTATCCATGTTCACCATGGCGTCGATGCTCGCAAGATCCTCTTTCCCTAATCTGTGGACGTACTGCTGAGATCCGAGCAGCCCGCGTTCCTCTCCCCAGAAACCGATGAAGACAAATGTGTGCTTCCGCGGAGCAGCGGCAAGCGCCTGGTACAGCGAGGGCAGAAGCGATGCTCCGCTCCAGTTGTCCACAGCGCCCGAGCCCCACTCGGCGTGATCGAAGTGGGCGCCCACAACAATCTTCTCGGGCGAACTACCCGGAAGCGTGCAAATTACATTGGCAAATTTCGAATGGCGCGCCGCATCAAGAGTGAGTGCCGGCCCGGTACAGCCAACCTCCACAAAGTAAGCCGCGAGCTGTGCTTGCCGGTCTACATCATTTTTCGGGCAGGAGCGCAGGCGAGCCAGCACGGTGTTGCGATCAAGCAATTCAAACCGGATCGCCGCAACTACAGCCTTGGCGCCGAACAACAGCAGCAAGGCCAACGCCATCGAGTAGCTTCGCTTCATTCGTCCAATCCCCAGTATCGAACCACCAGACCGAAATCTTTTCCAGTACTAGTGAGCAACGAGGATACAGCGGGAGCAATCGGCGTGGGTCCGCTTTCGCGATGACTATAATTCTCGGCCATGCTGCTCGATTCAGCCCTCCTACTTCGACGTATTTGTTTCATCGTTTTCCCGCTCCTCCTTGTGGGAAGTTTGCTGGCTCAGACTGATCCGAGTTGGACTGAGCCCTTTCCTCCATTCAAGATCGTCGGCAATGTGTATTACGTCGGCAGCCGTGGGCTGGCGTCGTATCTGATCGCTACGCCTAAGGGGCACATCCTCATCAACACCAACCTGGTCAGCTCTGTGCCACAGATTCGCGAGAGCATCGAGAAGCTCGGGTTTCGTTTCTCCGACGTGAAGATCCTGCTCATCAGCCACGCGCATTGGGACCACGATGCGGGCAGCGCGGAGGTAAAGAAGCTCACGGGTGCGCAGTACATGGTGATGGACGCTGACGTGCCGGTCGTCGAGTCAGGCGGCAAAGCCGATTTCCAATATGGGAATAATGCCGGCATGCTTTATCCGCCGGCAAAAGTCGATCGCGTTCTGCACGATGGTGATGAAGTCAAACTCGGCGACGTTGTGCTGACGGCACATCTCACACCTGGGCACACGAAGGGTTGCACTACCTGGACGCTGAAGGTCAACGATGCCGGCAAGAGCTACAACGTGGTGATCGTCGGCAGTCCCAACGTGAATTCGGGATACAAGCTGGTGAATAACCCTCAGTATCCGAACATCGCCACGGATTACGAGAAGACGTTTCGCGTGCTCCAGCAATTGCCCTGCGATATTTTCCTCGGCGCTCACGGCAGCTACTTCAACATGGAAGAGAAGTTTGCAAAACTCTTTGCGAAAGTGAAGGGCGGCGGAGTGAATCCGTTCATCGATCCCGAGGGATACCAGAGCTTCGTCTCGGAAAAGGAGCAGGCATTCAAATCGGAATTGGCAAAGCAATCAGCCGCTAAGTGAGCCTTCCTATTAATCTCCGTTTCAGCCTTTCAGCTTCGCGATCTTCTCTTCCGCGGCCTGGCGCAATTGAGCTTTGAATTGATCGTTGGCTTTATCGTTGGGCAGCAACTGCAGGCATTTCTGTTCGGCGGCGAGGGCCTCCGATTTCTGACCATTGGCGAGATACGCGTCGGCAAGGCTGTCCTGCGTATTCGCTGATTCCGGATATGCCTCCGCGTTTAGTTTGAGCAACGTGAGCGCATCAGCTTTGGCTTGCGCTGCGTCACCGGAAGAAGTTGAAGGTTTGTTTTCTCCAGGAAAGTTTGCGCCACCGGCGAATCCCGCTGCCTGCAGCCGCTCGTAGCCAAGCACGTTCAACATCGATTCCGGAAACACCGATGCATTAGGATCGCGTTTGCGCGCATCGTGGAAAATCTGTGCGGCTCGCGCGGCGCCGCCGGGTTCGGATGCGGCTGTCCAGAACTGCGAAGCCGGCGTCGCTTTGGGCGTAAATTTAGCATTTGCGCTTGCTGGATGCTTTTCTAGTGTGTCGACATAGAAAGCGACGATCTGCTTAGGCAGTTCGGGATGCGGTCCGAAGATCTCGGTTCCGTGCCGTCCATCTTTGAAGCCGACGAACTTATTGCGGGGATTTCCCGTGACCTCGGCAAACCACTGCATGAGTTGCGGAGCTTCGCTTGAGTATTCATCGTCAGCGGCAGCAGAAGTGAAGAGCGGGATCCAGGCATTCTGGCGCAGGTAATTTACCCCAGCGCTATCGGTACCTCCAGCAAGCAGGACCAGCGAACAAATCTCTCTGTTGCGGCTGGCCAGCTTCACAACGTTATTCACTCCGCATGAACCGCCACCTGCGCCAATTCGATTCTTATCTACACCAGGTTGCGAGAGCAGCCAGTTGAACGCGGTATCGAAGTCCCCGGGCCATTTGTCGCGGACCTGTTGCTGCACTTCGGGAGTGGCATCCTGAATACGCGGACCACCACTCTCGCCGAATCCGCGATTATCGATGGTCAATGCGCTGATGCCGGTCTCCGCGAGTTGCTCGGCCACCGGCGTCCAAGACTTTCGATCGGTGTTGCACATATGCAGCAACATCACAGCGGGGGCGGACTTCCCGTTTGTACTGGCGGGGTAGAACGTCGCTTTCAGATGAGTGCCGTCGGATGCGGCGAGATCAATATCACGCGGCGCCGACTGGCCGGCGGCCAGGGCTGACGCGAAGATCGCAAAAGCAAGCAACAGGCGTTTCATGCTGGGAAGATAGTACTACCCCCCGGTGAGTACGGTCTGGAAACTAAAGCTGAATGTCGCGACGGATCTCGCGGCGTTTGTGCTATGCAATTGAGACACAACATGTCCCGTTCCCCAGGGCGTGGTTGTGTGTTTGGTAGAGATTCGGCATACGGCGTCTAGGGGGGAGGTTTCAGAGTTTTGCATGCGAAGCACATGAATGTTATTCCCTCAGTCCGAGTTCCTGTAAGCTTCTGTCGCACACCGGACATAGGGCGCGGCGTGCAAGATCTTTCGAGAGCCAGGGGATCTGGAATAGCCAATGAAGGTCCACATCGTAAATCCTAGTGATTCCTCTTTTGGGATCGCTGTCATTACTCCGCGATGGCTGTATGTGATTGCAGCTGCCACTCCCGCTGCGTTTGGAGATCCGGAGCTGTGCGACGAAACTCTGCATCAACTGGACGCAGGTCGTATTCAGCCCGGGGACGTCGTCGGCATCGGTATTCATACCGGAAATGCGTTTCGCGGGTACGCGGTTGGCCGGCTGGCTCGGGAGCGCGGCGCCTGGGTAATTTTTGGGGGAATTCACGCAACGTTGTATCCCCAGGAAGCTTTTGAGCGAGGAGGCGCACACGCTGTGGTGCGCGGCGACGGCGATCTTGCCTGGGCTCGCGCGCTCCAGAATTGCGCGACCGGTCAGCCGGAGCGGATCTACGAAGGCGGTCGCGTCGAGGCGAATGACTTTAAGGCGGCACGCTGGGATTTGCTTCCACCAGACCGGTACATGTGGGCCTCGGTACAGACGGTTCGTGGATGTCCCAAGCACTGTTCATTCTGCTCGGTGTGGCGCACTGATGGACAGCGGCCCCGGCAACGTTCTACAGACATAGTTATTCGGGAGATCGTTGAGTTACGGCGCAAGGGATTCCGTTTCATAGCGTTGGCCGATGACAACTTCTATCCTGTATCGCTTACCGATTTGAAGCTCGCCCAACGCCAGGGGAATGAGCAAAAGCTTGCGCAGCTGCGGGCCATTCGCGATGAGCGCTTTGAACTCATGCAACGTCTGGCCGAGCTGCCTAAAGACATGAATTTCTTTACTCAGATCACCATGGAGGCTGCAGAAGATGAGCAATTCCTAACCGCCATGCGGCGCGCACGGATCAAGGGTGCTTTGGTGGGAGTGGAAGCCGTGACTCCCGAAGGGCTAAAGGCGGTTTACAAGGATTTCAATGAATCAGGAGAAAACCTTGTTCGTCGATTGCAAACATTCCGCCGCCACGAAGTACACGTCCTTGGTTCCTTCATTTTTGGATTACCCAGCGATCGCGAGCACACGTTCGACGCAACTCTCAAAGTAGCGCAACGCGCTGGTTTAACTTTTGCTCAGTTCGTGATGCTCACTCCATTTCCCGGGACGGTAGATTTTGAACGCTGGGAAAAGGCGCAGAGCGATCCCGCTCCAACCGTGGCGGGAGTCCCGCTGGCTCGATATTGGCTGGTGCCACCTGAACTGAGGCCAAAGATGTTCATGCCGCATCCGACCATGAGTTCTGAAGAGTTGAGGCGCAGAACTCAGAGCGTTTGGGACAGCTTTTACAGCTTAGGCTCGGTTTGGAAACGGTCGAGCTGCGCATCCTCATTCAAGGCACGGCTTGCACTGATCTTCATCTCAAAGTTGTATCGGCAAATGTATGCGAATACCGGGATTGCTACCGATAGCGCTCGCAGGAGCCGCGCCACCACCATGGCGAGGTGGTTAGCCAAGCCATGCCACCGCTTGTTCAAGGCGCAGCCAATGCCAGAACTGCAGATGCCGCAGCCAAATGCCACGGCCACCGCCGTACTCTGGGACCTCGATAGCAAAACAAGTCTCGCCAATGCGGAGACGCATCCATACTCCTGATTGGCACTGCTGTTGCGGCCAGACTTTCGGCCGCAGCATCAGTTTCTTCAGCATCTGATCCATGGCGGAGTGGACCTGTGCGCGATAGAGCCGCTTCCAGCTGCCCATCAAACTTTTTTCAGTCGTCGCGCTGTGCAGTACGTTGTCGACGGACTACGAAGTAGGGCTGATTCGCGAGTTCCGGCCCGAGGCCGGGATATAGCCATGCTCGCCCGTTTTGTCTGAGTTCGAAGTAGTACTGAATTGGGAACGGAGAATCTGTGTAGCTCGCCGGAATCACCGCCTCGGCTTTGCCGTCTTCGAGCCGCATCTCTATCCCTTGGTAACGTTCCGCCTGGTTGACGTGGCGGTAGCGCAGTAAGACTGAACTGGGAATGTGTGGTTGTGGAATCTCGAGGACGATCGGCAGTTCCTGCCTGGGAATAAGGTACGACGGTGGAATGTGCTTGCAATCGATGGGTTCTCGGTGTGGCC
>DATEMI010000549.1:0-6058 GCA_035275665.1 Terriglobales bacterium
TCTAAGTTCCGTAAGGGCGCGTGTGACAACCGGGCTGATCATCGCGGCGAGCGTGTGGGCAAAAATCCGGCAGCTCGGGCCTGTCGGTGAAATACTGCTCGGCATTGCGGACGCTTCCGTAATTCCCACCCCGGGAAGCCTCGACATTCTCATTATTTTGCTTGTCGCCGGAGCGCCGCAGCACTGGTGGATTTACGTGCTCGCGGCCACTGTTGGTTCCGCGATCGGCGCATTCATTACCTACGGGATCGGACTCGAGGGCGGCAAGGAGGGTCTGGAAAAACGCATTCCCGAAAAGAAACTCAAGAAGGTCTATCGCTGGAGTGAGAAGTACGGCTTGGGTGCGGTTGCGGTTCCGGCGCTGCTGCCTCCGCCTTTTCCGCTCTCTCCGTTCTTGCTCGCCGCCGGAGTCTTGAAGGTACCTCGGACGAAGTTCCTGGCTGCCTACTCCGCTGGACGGCTAGTTCGCTACAGCATTGTCGCCTGGCTCGGCCGGCTATATGGCAAGGCGTTGATTGCAGGCATGCAGAAATACTCCAAGCCCATCATCTGGGCGTTGATTGGCCTGGCCGTGCTGGGCGGAATCGCCGCCGGGATTTACATATGGCACCGAAAACAAAAAGGCTTGCCGGCGTTCAGATCAGCCGAGAAGAAGGTGGCCTAGCGCTTGGCGTTCGAATCAGTCGAGGTGAAAAGGGTTACTTGCGGAGGCGTAAAGAGTTTGTCACGCGGAAATAAAACGTTATCTGCAGAATTTGGTACGAGATGTCAGGCATTCCATTTTGGAAAACTCTGATCTCTTACGTTAGGTCTTTCGGTAACAAATTGTATTGCTTGTACGTTGGTAGTTTCACAAGCTACGGGATGGCCGTTTACACTGCTCGGCAATGCGCTGCATCGGTTTGATCGCAGTTTGCTTCCTTCTTGCCATTCCTTGCGTCGCGGCGGCACCGAGCGGAATTCCGCGAGAACTGGCGCGAGAGCGTGCCGGTCTTATTTCCAGTATCCGATATGGCCTTTCATTCACATTGGTGCCTCACGCGCTTACCACCAGCGGACACGAGGAGCTTACGTTCGAATTGAAATCGCCAGCGCCGCTGTTACTGGATTATCGCGACGGCAGCACGAGCAATCTGCGAATAAATGACAGTGAAGTTCCTGTGCAGACAGAGAACGGACACATTCTCCTGCCCGAAGACAAGCTTCGAACGGGAGAGAACCGCATCGTGCTCGACTTCGTCTCTGCGGTTGCTCCGGCCGGCAAGGCAATTACGCAATATGAGGACAAAGACGATGGCAGCGAGTATATCTACACGCTCTTCGTCCCGATGGATGCCAGCATGGCGTTCCCATGCTTCGATCAGCCGGATCTCAAAGGACGCTTCACCCTCACTCTGCACATTCCAAGCACCTGGCTGGCGATTTCGAACACTTCAGGTAAGCTCTGGGACCGCGGCAATCGGGTTGAAGCAAGTTTTTCCGAAACCGAGCCAATCAGCACTTACCTGTTTGCATTCGCCGCAGGCCCATTCCGCACGGTGCATCAGACGACCGGCCTCCCCAGCGTTTATGTTCGCAAATCCCAATATGAAAAAGCGGTTCCTGAGGTCCCTGAGCTCCAGCAGGTGACGGCGGCTGGAATGAAGTTCCTGGCCGATTATTTCGCGCAGCCGTTCCCGTTCCCGAAATATGACCTTGTCCTGATCCCCGGCTTCGCCTATGGAGGCATGGAGCATGCGGGAGCGACGTTCCTGCGCGAAGAGTCGGTCCTGTTTCGCACCGCTCCCACGCACAGTGACCGCGTCGGACGCGATCTGCTCACGCTCCATGAGCTCACGCACCAGTGGTTCGGCGATTTCACGACTATGCGCTGGTTCGATGATCTGTGGCTGAAGGAAGGCTTTGCGCAGTACATGGCGTACCGCACACTTGATCAACTCAAGCCCACTGAGCATGTTTGGCAGCGCTTCTATCTTTCGATCAAGCCAGCTGCTTATGCCATCGATTCCACTCTGGGAACGACGCCGATTTATCAGGACATCGACAATCTGCAGAATGCCAAGTCGGCTTATGGAGCCATCGTCTACTCGAAAGCGCCTGGACTGCTTCGACAACTCGCGTTCATCGTCGGGGACGACGATTTCCGCGACGGTCTACGCACCTATCTCAAAGAACATCGATACGGAAATGCGGAATGGAGCGATCTGGTGAAAGCATTCGAACGCGCTTCCGGAAGGCAGCTTACGACGTGGGCAGATGCCTGGATCCGGCGACGCGGCATGCCGCAAGTGGATATTTCCTGGAGCTGTACGAAAGGTCGGCTGAAAAATTTGTCGCTCAGACAACACGATGTTCTGAACGAAGGAGGACTATGGCCCATCTCAACCCAACTACTACTCGGATATGCAAACTCTGCGCCGCGTCGGATTCATGTTGAATCCGACAAGGAAGCCGTAGATCTCCCCAGCGTGAAAAATGAACCTTGCCCTGCTTTCATCTTCGCAAACGATCAGGATTTCGCCTACGGGCGTTTCCTGCTTGATCCGGTAAGCCAAAAAGCGGTCGAGCAACGGCTCGGCAGTATTCACGATCTGTTCGAACGGACGCTGCTTTGGGGATCGCTTTGGGACTCGGTCCGCGAAGCGCAATTCGCTCCGCAGAAATATCTTCGACTTACTCAACGACTACTGCCCGGCGAAACGGACGAGCCGCTGGCACAATCTTTGACCGCGCATACAGTCACAGCTCTGCATCGGTACATAAGTCAGCAAACGCGAGCTGAGCTTGTGCCGGAATTCGAGAAACTCGCGTATGACCGTATGCTGAATTCGCAGGAGCAAGGGCTGCGGATCATTTGGTTCCGAACGTTCCGTGCCGTCGCCGAAACTGATTTTGGCCACAATGCTCTGAAAGAACTGCTGAATGGAAAGATTCAAGTCCCCGGAGTGCAGCTTCGTCCTCTTGATCGCTGGAGCATGGTCACGGCGCTGATCGCGACCAACGATTCCGAAGCCGACAAGATCTTCGCAACCGAACGCGAACGCGATCACTCAGGCGACGGACTCAAATATGCGTACGTGGCCGAGGCCGCGCGGCCCGATGCGGCAAGCAAGAAGAAGTACTTCGATGATTATCTGCACAATGCCGATCGTCCGGAGGACTGGGTCGAGCAGAGCCTCGCGGCGTTCAACTTTTGGAACCAGTCGGAGCTCACGGCTCCATATCTTGAGCCGGCGCTGAACGCCCTGCCTCAGGTAAAGCGCGAGCGCAAAATATTTTTCGTGCTGGCCTGGCTCGGTGCATTTATCGACGGGCAACAATCACCCGAGGCGGACGCTCAGGTGCATTCATGGCTGGAGAGCGGCAGCATCGATCCCGACTTGCGGCTGAAGGTGTTGGAGGTCCTCGACAATCTCGACCGCACCGTGAAAATCAGGAAGGCATTTCCGTAATCGGCATCTTTCCGCTCTTACTCTGCACTGCCCGGCAACACTCCAATTGTATGCAGCCATATCACAGCTAACTGCGGCCAGTGAGTGACTGGCAACGCCGTCGGACGTAATCCATATCCGTGGCCGCCCTCCGCATACGTGTGCAGCTCGGCGGAAACTCCAGCTTTCTTCAGCTCCATGAAATACTCGACCGCATTCTCCACGTGCACGGGATCATCTTCCGCCTGAACGATAAAGGACGGAGGGGTAGACGAAGTCGCCGGAATATCAGGATTGAACTGAAAATTTTTCTCTGAGAACGCGAGGTATCCGGGGTAGATAACGATGGCGAAGTCTGGACGGCAACTCTGCTGGTCAGCGGCGTCCACAGCCGGATAGAGACGCCGGTCATAGTGCGTGCTGAGAGCTGCGGCAAGATGCCCGCCGGCAGAGAAGCCGAGCACTCCGACGCGCTTGGGATCGATGTGCCACTCTGCCGCATGCTCGCGCACCATGCCGACGGCACGCTGCGCATCCTGCAGCGCTGCTTCCGATTTGGGAAATGGACCAGTGTCCGGCACCCGATACTTCAGCAGCACGCAATTCACTCCGGTAGAGTTCAGCCAATCGCAGACCTCGGTTCCCTCAAGGTCGATCGCCACAATGCGGTACCCGCCGCCAGGAAAGACCACCACTGCTGGACCGCCGGAGGCGCCGGCTGAGGCCGAATGCGCAAGATAGAGCGAGATCGTCGGCGACGAAACATTGCCCAGGCGTACAACGGCACGCCCGGCGACCTGATGGTCTTTGCCGGTGGTGGTGTCCTGCTCTGGTCCTTTCGCAGTCGCAGAACCCGGCGCGCCATTCGGCCACAGCGGTATGGTCGTGTGGTCAGCGGTCGGAGGCCAGCCAGAAGGCTTTTGGGTTTGTGCAGAGACCGTGATGATCAACAGTCCAATCAGCAGCAATGGAAGCAGCGATCTTCGCATTCGAATCCTCAGCCGGAGAGTGTACAGGAAGGCGCCTTTGCTCTCGTTCTTCAAGGCGGAACTGAATGCGTCTTGCCAGACAACATCTTCTTCTTTGCATTTCATCTTTATGAAACAGAGACAGGGGGAGCTTCCGAAATGAAATCAGGCAAGACGCTTACGTTAATCGGCGCGGCAGTGCTGCTGTTTGTCACGGCGGCATTGGCCGATCAATTCAAAATGCGAGCTGGAGAATCGAATCCCGCAGCGATGGGAGTGGTGCACGTCAACACTGATCGAAATGGCAATCTCGCCATCGAAGTAGAGGCGAAGCATCTCGCTCCGCCAGACCGGCTGAGTCCAACACATTCGAATTACATCGTCTGGATTCAACCTTCAGGCCAGCAGCCGCAGATGCTGGGAGAGCTGCGCGTCAACACTCAAGACGAAGCAGCCAGCTTCAAGACCTCGGTGCCCTATCACAATTTCGACATCTTCGTGACCGCGGAAGACACCGCGAAACCGGGCACGCCGAGTAGCACCGACGTTCTGCGCACCAGCGTGCAAAAATAACTGCTCTGAGCAAGCAAAACGCAGGGGACATCTCGTCCCCTTTTTGTTTTAACGGAAGATTATTTCGGCGTGAACTGCCCGATGCTCTGCGACAGCATATCGTTTTGCAACCCAAGAAGGCGTGCTACATCTCTGCTTTCGGCAGCTCTTCTTTGCAAAGACGCTATACAAGCCGGTGCTTCTGCTACTCTTTCCGTTCGGATTGGGAGCTGATCTGGAATGAGAACTCTCGCAATTGTCATTTTGTCGTTTTGTTCTGCCGCACCATTGTGTGCTCAAGCTGCTCAGTCAAGCACTTCAACCGCGGCTTCGGGTACAGAATCAGTGCTTCCCTATTCGCCCAGTCTCGACGTGACCTCAATGGATCGTTCAGTCGATCCCTGCGAAAACTTCTATGAGTACTCATGCAGCGGGTGGCAGAAGAAGAATCCGATTCCGCCGGACCAAACCTCATGGAGCGTGTACGGCAAGCTTTACCAGGACAATCTGCAATTTCTGCGCGGCATTCTCGAAGATGCTTCCCGCACGAAGCAGCGCGACGCAGTGACGCAGAAGATCGGCGACTACTACGCTGCGTGCATGGATGAGGCTGCGGTAAACCGTCGCGGGATCCAGGCGATTAAGCCGGACCTGGATGCGATTGCACATTTGAAGTCCGCACACGACCTTGCGCCCCTCGTTGCGCGGCTGCAGATTGAGGCCTCACCGGCTGCCACGATGTTTGGCGCATCCTCGATTCAGGATCCTGATAACTCCGAGCAGGAGATCGCAGGCATCAACCAGGGCGGGCTGGGATTGCCGGATCGGGATTACTACACGAAAGAAGACGCGAAATCGAAAGAGGCGCGCGATCGTTATTTGCAGCACGTGCAGAAAGTTTTTGAGCTGCTGGGGGATTCTCCTGAGAAAGTACAGGACGAAGCACAGGATGTAATGCGGATGGAAACCGGGCTCGCGCAGGCGTCGCTCACGCGCGTGGAGCGCCGCGATCCCTACAAGCGCAAGAACAAAATGAAGGTCGCGGAGCTCGAGACGCTCGCTCCCAATTTCGACTGGACAGCTTTCTTCAAGGCAGAAAAGGCGCCT
>DATEMI010000550.1:0-3499 GCA_035275665.1 Terriglobales bacterium
TCATTGCACTTCGGGCATTTGATTCCTAACGTGATCGGCCGTGTGTACTTGCACTTCGGATAGCCGGTGCAGCCGATGAACTGACCAAAGCGCCCATGCTTTTTAATTAATCCGTTTCCGCATTCCGGGCATTTCTCGTCCAGCGGCTCGTCTGGTTCGTGCGCGATGCGCGTGCCTGCGACCAAACGTCGCGTCGTCTTGCAATCCGGATAGCCCGTGCAGGCCAAGAATGCGCCAAATCGTCCGCGCTTGATGGCCATTTCTTTGCCGCAATTGTCACAATACTCGACCTTGTTCTCGCCGTCTCCCTCGGCTACTTCCGGTGACAGGTCTTGAATGAAGTCGCATTCCGGATACCGCGAGCAGCCCAGGAAGAATCCGTGCCGGCTGATGCGCTCCAGCAGTTCGCCTTCGCCGCACTTTTCGCACTTCTTCCCTGTTGGTATCCCCGCCTTGTACGACACCATCTCGTCGTCGGCCTTGGCCAAATCGACGATGAACTTTTCCCAGAATTCCTTCACCGCGTCGCGCCAGGGGAGCTTGCCGTCTTCGATGTCATCCAGTTCTTCCTCGAGGCGCGCGGTAAACGTGACGTCAAAAACATCATCAAAGCTTTTGACCAGAAGGACGCTGACTCGCTCACCCAGCATGGTCGGCGTGAATCGTCCTTGGTCTTTGCGCACGTACTCGCGTTCCACGATCGTCGAAATAATCGACGCGTAGGTCGACGGGCGCCCAATGCCTTTCTCTTCGAGCTCTTTGACCAGGGTTGCTTCGGTATAGCGCGGAGGCGGCTCCGTGAAATGCTGATCGGGACGAATCTGGTCTAGCCGCAACGTCTGGCCCTCAGTGACGCGAGGCAGCGCCTTGCCTTCGCCGTCGTCATCGCGCTCGTCCTCTTCGCGATCGGCAGCGGCCACCGGCATCTGGTACACGCGAAGGTAGCCATCGAACTTCTGGACCGAACCCGTGGCCTTGAAGGTGTAATCGCCCGCGGAAATCTCAATAGTCGTCTGATCCAAAATCGCCGGCATCATCTGCGAAGCCACGAAGCGCTGCCAAATCAACTGGTAGAGCTTGAACAAATCATCGTCCAGATATTTCCGAACGTCTTCCGGTGTGCGCGTTACATCCGTTGGACGCACTGCCTCGTGTGCCTCTTGGGCATCTTTTTTAGACTTATAGAAGTTCGGCTTCTCCGGCAGGTAATTCGATCCAAAGCGCTGCGGGATGAGCTCGCGCACTTGCGCCAGCGCATCGTTAGACACGTGCACGGAATCCGTGCGCATGTAGGTGATCAGCGCAACCGACCCTTCCTCGCCCAGTTCGACGCCTTCGTACAATCTTTGCGCGAGCGCCATAGTTCTTTTGGCCGTATAGCGCAGGCGATTGTAGCCCGCTTGTTGCAGCTTCGACGTGGTAAACGGCGGAGCTGGATTGCGTTTCTTTTCCTTCTGCGCGACGCTCGCAACCTGCCATTTCGCCTTTTCCACCGCGGCAACGATTTTGTCCGCAGCTTCCTTATTGCTGACCTCGATGTCCTCGCCCTTAAACTTGCTGAGCTTGGCCTCAAAAATGGGTGGCTCACCGGCTTCGAGCATCGCGTGGATGGTCCAGTATTCCTGCGGCACAAAGGCGCGGATCTGTTGCTCGCGCTCGACAATCAACCGTAGTGCTACCGTTTGCACGCGGCCTGCGGAGAGTCCGCGCCGCACTTTGTTCCATAGGAGCGGCGAAATCTTGTAGCCCACGATGCGGTCCAACACCCGGCGAGCTTGTTGCGCGTCCACAAGGTTCGTATCCAATGCGCGCGGCTTATCAAAAGCGGCGCGGATCGCCCTGGGCGTTATCTCGTTAAAACTTACGCGGAAAATCTTCTTGGGATCGATCGGCGGGATATTGATTTCGTCGCGATTCTTTTTCGCGGTCTTGGATTTGGCTTTGCCGTCCGCCTTGGATTCGCCCTTGGCCTGCGCTTCTTCCTTCTCCTTCGCTTCCGCGCTTTTGTCCCCGTTTTTGGAGAGCTGTTCTTCCTCAAATTTGGTCGGCTTGGATAGCACAAGCGCGAGATGCGCTGAGATCGCCTCGCCTTCTCGGTCCGGGTCGCCCGCTAGATACACGGCATCGGCCGAACTCGCGGATTTTCTCAGATCATTGATGATCTTGCCCTTGCCGGAAATAATTTGCAGAGTGGGCTCGAAGATCTTCGGATCTTCCAGGGTCACGGGCTTCTTGGGCGTTTTCTCCGCGACAGCTTTCTTACCCTTCCCGCGCTTCCTTTTCTTAGGCTCCTCGTCAGGCAGACGAATACCAATCGTTTTCTTGGGGAGGTCCATCACGTGGCCGATAGAGGCCTTGACGGTGTAGTTCCGCCCCAAATACTTATTGATCGTTTTAGCCTTACCCGGCGATTCCACTATTACAAGCGAACGTGCCATATTGCCTTTGTAACTCGGGATTCCCCCTGCAGGAAGGCTCAGCGGCAGGAGGTTGTGCCCTTCTCGCTAACTTAAAGATGCAGGAATGCCGCGCCGGGATTCATGCGCGTTGCAACTCGCACCGTAAAATCCTGCTTTTCAGTGATTTCCGGACCGACCTCGTCCTTGCTTACAGCAGCACCTTGCTGAACTGCTTCCCCGGAAGCTGCCGGACGATGCCTTTCATCTCCAGGTCAAAAAGCGTAGCGAGAACTTCCGAAGAGTTCAAGCCGGAGCGCTCCACGATGTCATCAATGTGCTTCGGTTCGTCCGTGCTAAGCAACTCGTAGACCTTCTTCTCCGATGCATTCAAGGATGCGGCGGCCAGCAGATTACGTTGCTCAGCTTCAGGTTCTTCCGCCCGGACGAGCGCTGCGCGCACAGGCGTAGGCAGTTCTTCAATAACGATCGGCTCCGTTTGTGACTAGCTTTGCGCCTTGTTTGATCAACTGATTTGGCGCGAAGCTCACCGGCTGTGTCACATTGCCCGGCACTCCAAATACTTCGCGGCCGAATTCCATTGCCAGCCGCGCAGTAATCAGCGATCCGCTGTACTGCGCGCCCTCCACCACCACGACGCCCAACGGCATCCCCGCGACAATACGGTTGCGCACAGGAAAATTTTCCGGCGCGGGATGCGTGCCGAAAGGAAATTCGCTGATGATCGCGCCGCGCTCCAGCACTTTTTCGTACAGCTTCCGGTTCTCCTTTGGGTAACATACGTCAATCCCTGTCCCCAGAACGCCGACTGCCCGGCCGTTCACGGCCATTGCTCCCTGGTGTCCTATGGCATCGACACCACGAGCCAGTCCGCTGACGATCACCAAGCCGCGAGCTGCCAACTCGCGTCCAAGGCGTTCTGCCATTTGCGTCCCGTAAAGAGTCGGCCGGCGCGTCCCAACAATGCTGATCGCCGGTTGATTTAGCACCTGGACATCGCCGCGCACATACAGGAGCACCGGCGGATCGTAGATTTGCAGCAGCGTCTGCGGATATTCAGGATCGGTCCAGTTCAGCAACCG
>DATEMI010000551.1:0-5316 GCA_035275665.1 Terriglobales bacterium
AGCAGAGTATCTGCAGTATCGCAGACAGAAGCGCCAGCAGCCATCCATTGCGCGGAGATGGTCGCATTGAGAGAGAGTTTACAGGACTAAGCATCGCCGACACAGATTGATGAAGGCCTGCAAACAGAACCGCCTCTAGTAGGCAGGGCCTGGCAAATCGCGCTTTTACGTTTGTTGGGGGCCGCTTAGGCTGAGGCAACCTTCATGTCTTTACGGGTACGTTATTTCACATTGCTCGCAGTGTGGCGGGCCCGGGGCTCGCCATTCGGCCATCTCCGGACCACCAGCTACCGCCGGCAGTTCTGTTCTCATCATCTCGACGAGTGATCGCGACCACCAGCAATCCTCCCAGCAACTGAAGCGTCGCGACATCCTGATCTGCGAAGGCGTTCTTCTGACTGGAGAAAACCTCGAGTACACCGAGTACGCTGTTCAGGTGCGACACTGGCGTTGCCAGCACCGACTGCATTCCCAATTCGCGACAACGCGCGCGATCGACGTAAGGATCGCGGTCTGACGAATCGCAGCGCCAGCTCATCGCAGTGCGAGCGCACAGTCCCGAGATGCCGCGATTCAGATCGATCTCGACACCGAGGTCGGGCACCGACATTCCTGCATGTGCATGACAAACGAGCTTTCCCTGACGCGCGAGTGCAAGCGCCGCACCGTCCGCGCGAGTCGCGGTGCGGGCGCGCTCCAGGACCCAACGCATCGCTGGTTGAAGCCGCGGCAGAGCATTCGGCAGAGTGCAACACATCAACCCCGAAGAAACCGTGTTCTCGGCGCAAACCAACGTAGAGCTTTCGTTGCCGAATTCCATTGCTGCGTTCTTCGCCAAAATGTTTTCAACGACGTGATTGATGGCATTGTCGTCAATCAGCCGAGCGCGATCTTGCTCGCGAATGGCTCCGCCGAGCACTCGTGACAGACTGAACAACGCCGTGCTGCTGCAGGCGAGGCATTTGGTTGTGTTGTTGTAGCTGATGAGTTCACAGCTCACGCAAAATACGGTGTTCTGTAATTGCAGGAAGGTTACATCTGCGGCCCTGAATTGTGACATCCCGAAGTGCGCGCCCCGATCCCCGACGAAGTAGGAACTGATTTGTCGAAGATAAATTTCGCGCGCTCACCGTGCGAGTGACACCAATGGTACATTTGCACGCAGTCACATTTTTCCGTTCAGTTTTTTCAATGTCAGTTCAGGCCTCACAACTGCGACAGGAAATCACGCAGCGAGCCGTTCAATATGCGCAGGCGAATCGCATTAACTTCCGCCGCAGCCACTTCGATTTCGGCAGCGTTGTCTTCCTTCCCGATCTCCAAGACCAAACGCATGGCAACTTTTACCCTGCGAGCTATCGCGCGATTCTGAGCCGCGCGATCTGGCGCAAGCGTCTCGGCAAAGTCTTAACGGTTCCCGACAGGCCGCGAAACATCGACGACGATCGCCGTCTTTGCGAACTGGACTCCTGCTGCAGCTCCGATGCGCTGCTGATGAACGTTTTCTGCCATCCGCGCGTACGAAGCTCGCATCGGATGCTCGGTTTGCTTGGATTGGATGAGAGTGCAGTCCCGATCTTCGGATGGCGTGCTCGCGTTCCACTGGTCACCGGCAAGTTCGACCGGACTGAGGTCGATATGAAGTTGGGAACACTTCTGGTGGAATCCAAACTCACGGAATCATCATTTGAGGACTGCGAAATCAAACGCATGCGCGAGTACTCGGATTTTACTGAGGTCTTCCAATTGAGTCAGCTTCCTCGCTTTCGGAAGCAGTATCGATGCTTTCAATTGCTGCGCAACGTGCTCGCCGCCAAAGCTCACAATGCAATCTTCTGCCTCATAACGGATGCACGCCGCACTGACCTGATTCAGGATTGGTTTGAGGTGCTCGGCGCAATCTCCACATCGCAATTACGGACGCGATGCAAGCTCCTCACCTGGCAAGAGCTGGCGGAAGCGCTGCCTGTGTCTTTACAACGCTTCCTCGCGCTCAAGTATGGAATCGGCGCTACGGTTGATGTGGCAGCGAACTCGGTGGGATTTTGATCGACCAAGCTCTTTGCTGACGTGGAACTCTTCCCGCTGCAATTCCAAGCTTCGGGCAATTAAACCGGCGTGCTGGTGCAGAAGCGCAACTCCGAATTTCCGTATTTGGTACTACTGATCCGTTGCAGAAAGCGCAACAATTCCTGAATCGCAAAAACCGCTCTTGAATCTAAGTAGAAGACAAGGTAGATTGAATTTGATGTTCAGCTCTGGTATTTGTTTTACAAAATCTCGCTGTACCGCGTCCGCCACTACGCCTCAGATTTTCCGCAAAATTCGGTAAACATTTCGTTCCTCATTCCGTCTATTCATTCAACGATCATTCTTCGCCAACTTAGCAGGAGTAGATGTCTCATGGAGGATGCATTGGAGTTAAAGCTGGAAATCCTTGCAGATCAGGGAATCGCGCTCATACGTTGCAGTGGCCGTCTTCGCTTTGGCAAGGAAGCACAATTATTGAAGAAGTGCGTGGAAAGCGTCCTGTCGCAGTTTTCTGTTTGCATTTTGGGACTAAAAGCCATCGATCAAATTGATGCTCGAGGCTTGGGCACGATCCTCGCCTGCTTCGAGAAAGCACGCTCGCTCGGCTCCCTTCTCCTCATTGGCGGAGCATCAGACAAAGTGCAAGACATCTTCGAGATGATGAAGGTCGATCGCGTGCTGGAAATCTATCCGTCGGAGGTCGAGGCGATCTCAGCCTGCTGCCAGGCTGCGTGATGCGGCAGCCTACTGAGAATTGTTTTGAATATCCACAGGGTGGTTCCTATCTGGGACATGTTGGCGGGCTTCCGGGGTCGTCTGCCACCGTCGTAAGATGAGCATCAGTCCCGTAAACATAAGCGCTGGAGGAACGAGCAGAACGAGAATGCCATTGCGCAATGCATGGATCGTTTGCGTTCCTCCAGCCGCTGCCGTCGTGTAACACGACGCGCAGCCCTGCGCGAGAACAGTGTCGGCCAGCAGCAAAAAGGCAGTGATTAGCGCTGGCTTCAAAATCCGCCTGATTCTCATTGCCCTTCCCTTTCCCCGGCCTCGGATTGCAACAGGAAATCTGTTTGGTTCGGGCTCTCCCCATATTCGTACGGCCCGTGGCGTACGACCGGCAGTTCCCCCTGAAAGCTCATCAGCGGCGCCGGAGAATCTATTGACCACTCCAGCGACGTTGCATTCCACGGATTCGCCCCCGCTCTCTTGCCTTTGAACATGCTCCAGAACAGATTGAAGAGAAACACAAGCTGAACCACTCCGGTCGCCAGGGCCGCAACCGTAATGAAGCGGTGCATTCCAATCGTGGACTGAAGGAAGTCATCGGTGAGCATGGCATACCTCCGTGGGCTGCCCTGCATTCCCAGCACGTGCATGGGCAAGAAGATGCAATACACCCCGATGAACGTAAGCCCGAAATGGATCGCTCCCAGCCGCTCGCTCATCATGCGACCAAACATTTTTGGAAACCAGAAATAAGTCGCGGCGAAGATTGCAAAAATGGCCGAAACACCCATGACCATGTGGAAGTGGCCAACAACGAAATAGGTCGCGTGCAGGTACGAGTCGATTGCCGGATGCGCAAGTAAGACGCCGCTCAGTCCGCCTGTGACGAAGGTTGAGATAAAGCCCAAGCAGAACATCATGGCGGCGCTGAAATGAAGCCTTCCTCCCCAAAGCGTCCCCAACCACAGCAAAGTCACGATCGTGGACGGCAGCGAAATGATGATGGTCGGAATCGAAAACAGAAATCCCGAAAAGGGACTCATGCCGCTCACAAACATGTGGTGTCCCCAGACCACAAAGCTGAGGAATCCGATGGCGAGCATGCAGCCAAGTATGACCTTGTATCCCAATATGGGTTTGCGCGCGAAGCAGGCGATCAGATGCGACACGATCCCAAATCCCGGCAGGATCGCGATATAGACCTCGGGATGTCCGAAGAACCAGAACAGATGTTGCCAGAGCAGAGGCGAGCCTCCGGCGTGCGGCTCGATCTTTCCGCTTACAAGCAAATTCGCAGGCACAAAGAAGCTGGTACCGGCATTTCGATCAAGCAGCAGTAGAATCGCCGCCGCAAGTAGCACAGCAAAGCTCAGCAAAATGAGAATGGCCGTAATGAGCCACGCCCAACAGGTTAGAGGCACTCGCATCAGCGACATGCCTTGGCATCGCAGGTCGATGAAGGTGACGATGAAGTTGAGCGCGCTCATCATCGCGCCAATACAGAAAATTCCGAGCGAGATGATCCAGAGATTCTGACCGGCCGCAAGGCCCGGGCCGGCGTCGCGCCCGACTGCACTCAGAGGCGGGTAGGCAGTCCATCCTGAAATTGGCGGCCCATCGCCGATGAACAATGTTGAAAGCAAAACTCCGAGGGCAATCAACGTAGTCCAGAACGACAGCATGTTCAGAACGGGAAATGCGGTCTCTTCGGCTCCGATCTGTAGCGGAAGAAAATAGCTTCCAAACGCGTTTTGCGGGGCCGTGGTCAACACAAAGAAAATCATGATCGTCCCGTGCAGGGTGAGCAATGAAAGGTAGTACTCGGGAGTCAGCACTCCACCGGGCGCATTCAGGCCAAAGATGCTTTCGAATCCCGATATGCCACCTGCGCCCCA
Organism: Terriglobales bacterium; assembly: GCA_035275665.1. GTDB lineage: Bacteria > Acidobacteriota > Terriglobia > Terriglobales > Acidobacteriaceae > Gp1-AA112. The sequence continues at coordinate 4,656 of DATEMI010000551.1, forward strand.
CGCAATGTGAATGCGCATGATCCAGGACAGCGCCATTCCGACTACAACGGCAAATAACGATAGAAAGAAGTATTGAATCCCGACGACCTTGTGGTTGGTGCTGAAGACGTAGGTGCGAAGAAATCCACGCCTGGAACCGTTCCCTGCTCTGCTGGAACTCATCTGCTGTGCGCTCGCATCCAGTTCTCGAATTCCGTTTCTGGAACGACTCGTACGTAGGCGCGCATGCGGTAGTGTCCTAGACCGCAGAGCTGGGTGCAGACCACTTCATATTTGCCGGCTCTGGTAGGCGTGAAATGGACGGGAATTCTCATCCCGGGAACCATATCCTGTTGCACGCGCAGCTCGCGGACATAAAAACTGTGAATCACGTCTTGTGCTGTGAGGAACAAATCGATAGGTCGATTCTCGGGCAATACCAATTCAGCGCTGACAACATCGTCTTTCGAAACATCGTCGTTGGCGCGGTCGAGCCCAAAATAATTTCCGATGCTCGCGTCGATTTTGTCGGTGTGCACAGGACCAAACTTCCCGTCCGCGCCCGGATAGCGAAAGTAATAGGCGAACTGCTGACCCATCGCTTCCACCTGGAGCGAATTCCGTGCGGACCCGTCGTACATGCTGGCCCAGGCACGTTTCCCAAGCGTGGCTGCACTGAAAA
>DATEMI010000552.1:0-5055 GCA_035275665.1 Terriglobales bacterium
TTCGATCTTGAATGGGAAAAACGCTCTGCCGCCGGTGGCATTGGCGATGGCTTCAAGGATTTTGTCACCGCGAGTTTTCGTGCCGCTCACGTTGGTGCTGATGGTGTAGACGATTACGTCGTCTCGCTCTGCTTCTTCAATTGCGTCGTCGCGAGTGACCCGGCTCTGGTTGTCTTCACCGTCCGAGAGAAGAATGATTGCTCGCCGCACGCCGCCTTCGGCGTTTTTCTTCTCCAGCTTGTCGCGGCAAGCTCCGTAGATGGCGTCGTACATCGCTGTGCCGCCACCGGGACGCAGCATGCGCACGCCATTCGCCAGTTTCTCTGTGCTGCCGGTAAAGTCCTGTGTGATCTCCGGGGTAGTGTCGAAACCAAGGACGAATGCTTCGTCGCGGCTAGCGTGAATGATTTGATTCAGGAATTCAATCGCTGCCTGCTGTTCGAAACGGAAGCGGTCGCGAATCGAGTTGCTGGAATCCACGAGCAATCCCACTCGCAGAGGAAGATTCGTCTCCGAAGAAAAGCTCCTGATACTTGCTGGGGGCAGGCGATTGTCGAGCACACGAAAATCGCTGGCTTTCAAATCCTTGACATAATGGTTGTGTTTGTCTGTAACAGCAAAGACAACATTCACTTCATTCACATTGGCGCGAATGATTGTCGGAGGCGCCTGGTCTTCCTTCTCAACAGCCTGTGAAGTGTTCTGAGCGGCGGTGGCTGCTTGCGCAGGCTTGCTCTCGGGTTGCGAAACAGGCCGAGGCTTTGGGTCCAGAGTTTCCAATACAGGCGGAGCCGGCTTTTCCCTCCGCTTTAATTCCGGCTGTTGCTGCTGCTGGCTGGCGGCCGACGGTGGTGGTGCAGGCGACTGCTGCTCCAGAGTAGCTGAGGGGGCCGAAGGCAGGCTGTTCGTGTCCTGGGCGGACGCATTGAAGCAAAACATCGCCATCAGCGGCGCGACTGCAAAAAAGCGGATGAATCTCATGGAAAGACTAATTATATTCCGGTTCTTACGACGATTTCACGTTACTAATGAGCACTTCTGATTCCATTCTCGACGCACTCCGGGCGGAAGCTAATCAGTAGTGAAATGTAGCTGTTTGAGGAAGTTCTGCAGCTCTGAGGGCAGCGGTTTTTCAAATCGCAAGTGCTCGTGAGTCACAGGATGAATAAACTGCAGTACGGTAGCGTGAAGAAAATTCCGACCTAATGAGAGCTGCTCGCCTGTGCTCGGCTGCGATTCCTTTTTTCCTGGATTCGGCTTGTGGCGCAACACTCGAGGTGCGCCATACAGAACATCGCCTACGACAGGATGATGGAGCGATGAAAGATGCACCCGAATCTGATGCGTCCTTCCAGTTTCGATTTCGACGTCGAGCAGGGCGAATTTTCCGAACGGCGTTTCGGCTTTTCGAACAATGTGGTAGTGGGACACGGCCGGGCGGCCGCCGGTCCGGCGAGTCGTCATGCGAGTGGGACGGAGGCGATCTCGGCTGATCTCGGCCGCAATAGTTCCCTTCTCTGCCGGCCAGCCCATCACCAGCGCCAGATACTTCTTCTTCACTTGTCTTGAGGCAAATTGGGCCGCCAGCTTGCGATGGACCTCGTCGGTTTTTGCCACGACCATCAACCCGCTGGTCTCTTTGTCGAGCCGATGAACAATTCCCGGCCGCGCTTCGCCTCCTAACCCGCTGAGATTCTGAAATCGGAATATCAGCGCATTCACCAGCGTGCCGCGATTACGTTCTTCATCACCAGCTCCGGCATGGACAATCATGCCCGCGGGCTTATTCACCACAGCCAGGTATTCGTCTTCGTAGACGACATCGAGCGGAATGTCCTCCGGTACTGCTTTCAGCGGCGGACGCTCGATTTCTCCCGTAATCTCGATCAGCTCATCCCCGCGAAGTTTGAGGGATGGCCGTGGAATCGTGCCGTTCACGGCTATCTTTGCTTGGTCAATCAAGTTCTGCACCCGTGCCCGGCTCAGGTTTCCGAGAGACGACGTAAGGAATTGGTCCAGACGGCGGCCTGCATCCTGGGGAGTGGCACGAAGTCTGCGGCCGGCAGGCTGTGAGTGAGTTTGATCCATTCGATGTCTCGTCAGAAGGATTCACCTGCCAGCAAAGCTGTTCCCGACATGGTGCGACCTTCTCATTGATCCTCCATCTAAAATGAAATCAGCTCCTCATGCCCGAAGCCCATCAGGAAGAAGAGGTACTAGGAAAAGCATATGACAGCCGCCTAATGAAGCGGCTGCTTGCTTATCTCGCTCCTTACAAATGGCAGACGCTCCTCGCGATCGTCGCCATTCTCGTGAAAGCCGGGGCTGATGTCCTCGGCCCCTACTTGACGAAGGTCGCCATCGATAAATACCTGGCAAGTGCGCGGGCCGGAGCGCGGCATCCCTTCCTTGATTCCTGGCTCAGTTCGCGTCCACTGGTCGGCATCGGGCAGATTGCTGCCCTGTATGTTTCTTTGCTCGCAATCAGCTTCTGCATGGATTTTCTCCAGACCTACTACATGCAGTGGGTCGGCCAGAAGGCCATGTTCGATTTGCGCAGCCAGATCTTCGCTCACCTGCAGCGGCTGCACGTTGCCTTCTTCGACCGCAACCCGGTTGGACGGCTGGTTACGCGCGTTACGACAGACGTCGATGCCGTGAACGAGATGTTCACCTCGGGCGTGGTCTCGATCTTTGAAGACGTGTTTGTTCTTTCGGGGATCGTTGTCATCATGTTCTGGATAGCGCGGCCTTATTGGTGGCTGCCTCTGGTAACACTTGCTGTTTTACCTCTGATCTTCTGGGCAACAATGTTGTTCCGGCGTAGCGTGCGCGAGTCTTATCGACGCATTCGCGTCGCCATCGCCCGCATCAACGCTTATCTTCAAGAGCACGTGAGCGGCATCGTCGTCTTGCAGCTTTTTAATCGCGAGAAGCGCGCATACAAGAGCTTCGAAGAAGTGAATGCGCAGCACATGGATGCATACAAAGACGCCATCCTCGCGCACGCGATCTACTATCCTACGATCGAAATTCTCTCCGCGATTGCGATCGCAAGTGTGATCTGGTTCGGCGGGCGCCAGGCGTTGATCAATGCAGGCCTGCTCGGCACGCTGGTCGCTTTCATCCAGTACGCGCAGCGATTCTTCCGGCCCATTCAGGACCTCAGCGAAAAATACAACATTTTGCAATCGGCGATGGCTTCAAGTGAGCGCATCTTCAAGCTAATCGATACTCCTGTTGAGGTCGCGACGCCTGCAGCACCCCGACATGTCGACGGTCCAGGCCGAATTGAGTTCCAGAATGTTTGGTTTGCTTATCAGCCAGTGAAATCGAAGAAGCACGAGGGCAATGGGTTCGCAGACGAGCATTTAGCTCATGAAGGTGAGCTTGATTGGGTGCTGCGCGATGTGTCGTTCACGATCGAGCCGGGAGAGACGGTTGCAATCGTCGGTCACACCGGTGCGGGAAAAACCACGATTATTTCCCTCCTGCTGCGCTTCTACGACATTCAGCGAGGATCGATTCGCCTCGATGGAGTCGATATCCGCGACATGGATCTCGCAGATCTGCGCCGCCGCTGCGGAGTGGTGCTGCAGGACCCATTTCTCTTCTCTGGCACAATCGGCGACAACATTCGTTTAGGTTCAAAATGGGTCAGTGAGAAGATGGCGGAAGCCGCAGCAGATGACGTAAACATTGGCAACTTCATCCGCACTCTTCCAGCCGGCTTCAAGGAACCCGTACGCGAGCGCGGCAGCACACTTTCGACCGGACAGAAGCAACTGATCTCGTTCGCTCGCGCCCTGGCGCATCAACCGCGTATTCTCATTCTCGACGAGGCTACATCTAGCGTCGATACCAATACGGAACTACGAGTTCGCGAAGCGCTCACGACCATGGTCGCAGGACGCACGTCAATCATCATCGCGCACCGCCTCTCGACGGTTCAGCGCGCGGACAAAATTATCGTCATGCATAAAGCTCATCTGCGCGAAATTGGCACTCACCAGCAGCTCTTGGCACAGCGTGGGATTTACTGGAAGCTTTATCAGCTTCAGTATAAGGATCAGGAGATCCCTTCGACCTCAGGCAGTCTGATCGGCGGACATGACTGAGATTCACGATTTTCTAAACCCAGTCTCAATACAGAGGCCTGAAGGGCCAAAAGAAGCGCAGCCCAGCGGCGTCAGCCCTGGGGCAAGATCGTCATTGCGGACGAGCCCTAAAACGGCGGCACGTTTGCGAAAACAAAAGCCAAATCCTCGCAGGAATAGAGCGACCATCGGTCACGAGTGCCGGTCCTGGCGAGGCTACAAGCTATCTCTTGGAGTGGAGATGGTCTCTGTGCCGCCCCTTCAGGGCTCAGCGGCCTCAATGCGCGCACACCCAGGGCTGACGCCACTGGGCTGCACATCTTCCGGCTTTTCAGGCCTGTGCTTTCGCCCCAATCGCATGCCGCACCGCCGCGATCGCCAACAGGCGTGTTGAATCGAGCGTAGGGAGTGGGCAATCGTCAGGTCGGACCAAAAGGGGAATTTCGGTACACCCTAAGATTGCGCAGTCGCATCCGCGCTCTTTCAGCCGGGCAATCACTTCGTTGTACCGAATCCGCGAGCTCTCAGGAAACTTCCCGTGGACAAGCTCATCCCAGATGACATCGTCCACAACCTTCTGATCTTCCGCACACGGCGCCAGAACTTCCATTCCGTGTGCGCGAAACGCATCGCGATACATGGGACCGGTCATCGTGAATCGTGTTCCCAGCAGTGCAGCCTTCTTCCCGCCATTTCGTTGCGCTTCATCGGCCACAACTTCGCCAATGTGAAGCCATGGAATCGGCGATTCCTGAATGAAAAAAGCCCAGGAAAGATGACAGGAATTATCTGGACAGATCGCGAAATCAGCTCCTGCATTCGCGACTACTCTCGCGGATTTCAGCATGAGCTTGCCGACTCCGCGATAATCGCCGGAGTTGAATGCCGGCATCCAGGCCGCCATGGGAATCGAATGCAGTGTGACTTTGGGATGGTCATACGCTCCCAAGAACGGTTC
>DATEMI010000553.1:0-3193 GCA_035275665.1 Terriglobales bacterium
ACTAAATTCGCTTTCAAATCAGCCGGGAAGGTCACGTCGATGTCGCCGTTCAATGAGCTGAACGCCATCGGCTTGCTGGGGTTCACGCGATTGAACGTGACTAGCACCTTACCGTTCAGCGCATGTGCGACTACAGTGCCCGAGACTCCAGTCAGCGTGACCGAGCCGTTCACGTCGTTCACGTCGAGTTCGCCGTCGACATTAGAGACAGAGATATCGCCGTCGTTTACCGTGTGCAGGCTCAGCGAAGTGTGAACAGGAACGGTGATGGTGAGATCGATTGTGCGCTGCGTCGAGGCTGCGCCGATGTCCACTCGATTGCTCTCTTCTTCGACTTCGAGTCCGGTGCTATTGATCGGAATGCGATGCATGCCAGCCGCGCCGCCCTCCCGATCGCGATCATCGTCGCCGGACCGTGCCTTGGCTTCTACGATGACCTCTTTGCCTTCGTAGCTCTTCACGGCGATGCTGCCGTTGAGCAGGTGCGCTTTCACGAATGCCGGACGCGCCGGATCGCTCAAAGGCACAGCTACCCGGTCGCCGCTGCCAACCGCTGCAGCTCTTGCCAGCGGAGTGGAAAATACTGCGATGGTTACGAGTGAAAGGATGAATGTAAGTTTCTTAATCATGACGCTCACGAATATGAATATCTCCGTTTAGGGTTTCGACTTTGATTTCCGGTCCGCCGGCAGCGACGCGTCCGCCGGTGTATCGGTCTGCGTGGAATACAAACTTTGTGCCCTGCTTCTCCTCGACGGGTTGGCGTGGAGGCAACGATGACATCTGGAAATCGGTGAACACGTCGCCGTTGAAGGTCTTGAACCGTAGGTCGGCCGAGAGCTTGGGCAAGAAATACAAATCGACGTCGCCATTTAACGTGGCGAAAGATGAGTCCGTCCGTGGATTGTCCCGAAATAGAACTTTAAGCTCGCCGTTTACGGTCTTGGCTGTACCCGAACCGGCGACGTTGGTCATGTCGATCGAGCCATTCACGTTGTGGACCGAATATTGGCCGCTTACATCGCTAACGGAAACGTCACCCTCATTTACCGTACGCACTGTGAGGTCCACGTCGCGCGGCACTTTTACATCGAAGTCGTAAACGACCACATATCCCTGGTGCTCGCGGTTGTTCGTGCAGCTTCCGCAGTCGCAATTGCAGTTGCAGCGGAACGGGCCGTTCACGTACAGGCTCACACCGTTCGTCGGCTGCGTAATTTCGAGGGTTACATCTTTTTTAGCCTGCGCGACTTTGTCCTGAGACTCGGCGTGAATGGTTTTCTTCGCGACGAACTCAACCTGATTCGAATCGGTACCGCTGACGTGAATTGCTCCCCAGACGTTGTCGATGGTGACGCTGCGCCGTCCCGAAGTGGCAGGCAGAGGAATAGTTCTGTTGATTGTCTCCTGCTCGGTAACCGTCATCCCCGACTCTTCGAAGTCATGCACATGAACGTGCGGATGCGGGTGAGGATGTGCTGCGACGAGCACCCGGGGCATTGGCATTGGAGATTGCGCCATGGCTTTGGTGATTGCGAAAGCCAGAAGCATGCTGATCAAAGTTGGCGATGCAATCCAAAGCCTCTTATTGTCAAATTTAGGATTCATATAATTCCCCAAATGGAACACAGTCCACTCTTTAAAATCCTTTTCAGACTTTTTCATCCTGAGGCCATGGGTTGGCCGAAGGACCTCCCGCGATGCTTCCGACTTAAATTGCACCCAAGAGGCTTCTCGGCCAGGTTCCTCGCATAAGAGCCAAGAAAGTGCATATCAAACCTGAATCTCCCCCGGAGATCCTTCGCGCAAAAGAAGCGCTTCAGGATGACAGCACTACCGCAATCGATGTTTCCTTGGATTCTCGTCATTCCAAACCCTCTCACCGCTCAGCTCAGCTGCTGAATGCCCCACTGTGCCCGCTGGCGCACGGCGGGATTGACCTTCGAATCCCGCTCGATGCGGCGCAGATGATCTTTGGCATCGCTGTCGCGCATATCGACGAACAGATCGATCAGAGCGATCTGCACCAGTGGCGACTGCTGATCCTGAAGCGCATTCAGCAAGCCGGTGCGCACCTGGGGATCCTCTTTGTATCGGCGCAGAGCATCGAGCGCGGCGAGGCGCACGTCCACGCTACTGTCGAAGCGCAGCGCATGAAGCAAGGCGCCGGAGATTTCCGGATCGGGACGCTCGACCTGCGTGCTGTAATTCACGCCTTGCAGCCGCTGACTCGCCGACTGCTGTTCCAGCATCGACAGCGCGACAAGTTGGCGCAGATTCGTGAGTTCAGTCTGCAGCGCAGCCATCTGCGGATTCTCAGGCGGACGCGGCGACGAAAAATGCTCGCCGGCAATGAATCCAACCAGCAGCAGGCATGCGGCAAGTGCGCTCGCCAGTGGAGGAGCAAAGGCGCTGCGCATCCATGCGGCGAACCAGCTTCCGCGCTCGCGTTGCAGACCTTGCTTTTCCCATCGTCCTTCCTGATATGCGTTCAGCATGTGCTCGAAGCGAGCACGCGACGCAGGGCTTGGCTCCTCCTGCGGCAAAGCTGCGAGCTTCTGCCACATCTCGACATCAGCTCGGCATTGCGCGCAGAGCTCCGTGTGCTCACGCGCGAATGCCATATCGGTGGCGGCCAAGCGGCGCTCGCAATAATCAGAGAGAATTTGCGCGAATCGATCGCAGGTCATTGCAGAATTCCTTTCTCGCCTCCAGCGGGCGGCATCGCCTTCGTGCTGGAGAGCTTTTCGAAGATCGTGCGCAGTTCGCGCAGCGCGCGATGGATTCGCACTTTCACCGTGCCGACCTCGCAGTCGAGCATGCGCGCGATCTCCCCGTACTTGAGTTCCTGAAAACGGCTAAGCACAAGAATTTCGCGTTTGTCGTCGCCCAGCATGAGCAGCGCCTTGTGCAGTAACGCGCTCTGCTGCTCGCTCTCGGCCGGATCGTTGGGCACAATGGCGGGCGACATCTCCGGGTCAAATTCGAGCCCTTCGGGATGTTTGCGGACGTGGTCAAGCCGCGCGTTGCGCGCGATCTGGTACATCCATGCGCGAAACGGAGTGCCCGGCTTGTAGCTCTGGCGGTATTTGAGGATGCGAAAGAAGACGTCCTGCACCAGGTCCTCGCTCACGACACGATCGCCAGTAAGTCGGCAATAGAAGTTGAATAGCGGGCTCTGGTAACGGTCGAA
>DATEMI010000554.1:0-10463 GCA_035275665.1 Terriglobales bacterium
ATCGATTGTTCCAGAGGTTCGTCAGAATTGAGCATTAACCTGTCTCCTTTTACCGGCTCGCGCTCGAAATCCTTGCGTTTCACGTAGTACAGATCGACGGTCCGATTGGCGGCGAGGTGCGCGCCAGACTCTAAGTCGCGTCGTATTCGCGCCAAGGCCGTCTGTTCGTCGGCGAGACACTCAATAACCGCCAGCTTCGTCCCGATCTGGGAAGCAGTCTTACGCACTCGTTCACGCTGGTACTCGCGCGAGAATGGACGACCATCGAGAAAGACACGCAAGTTTGGTTCCCGCTTCAGAAGATATGTTGCGGTTTCGAGCATGATGTCCTGACAGAAGTCGTCCTGCTCGACCGTGTAGTCGATTTGTGAGGGACCAAAGAGTGCGGGACGAATGATGTCTTTGTCGATAACGAATCCGCCGAAACGTTCGGCCAGCGCTCGGGATACGGTGCTCTTTCCCGTGCCCGGAAGACCGACCATGAGGATTAACATCTGGTCCAGAGTACAGGAACGAGGCTTCAGCCTTGTATTCCGAGCGATTGCTCACGAGTAGTTTGCGTGAGCAATCGAAGCGGCATCCCTACGGATTGCGAAGGCGTTAAGGTCAACCTTGTCGAAGGTCGATAGAGATTCCTCATGCCAAAATCGGGCCCTTCGAAATGACATTCTCAAAATTAGAAGATGTGAGCCAACACCATCCCTACGCCAGCTCCCACGCCAGCGCCTGCCAGCGCGCCCACCGGTCCAGCAACGGATGCGCCTACCAGCATTCCCGTTAAAGCGGTGCCTCCGATGATGATCCCGCGTTTCTTATTGCTATTGTGGTGGCGCTCTTGTCGTGCATCTCGCCTGGTTCTGGTGGTGGTTGTATCTTGTGTCGTGTCGGTGCTGCGGTCAGCAGCAGTGGTCGTGGCGTTGTAAGTGGATTCAGCTGTGGCTGCGTTCATGTCGCTTCGCGGAGATGATTTGGCAGCGAGCGGTAAGGTTGTTACTCCCATCGCCAACAGTAAAGACAAAGTCGCACTCACGCCGCATTTATGGCGCTCATTCATAAGTTTCCCTGCCTGTTTGTTGATGTTGTAGAGATAGATGCCGCTTGTTGAGCGGGTGTTGACGCGCGCTCTTCCCCAGCACTGGTTTTCATTTCCTCTGGTTTGACCACATTGTTTGACGGTCTTAAACTTGAGGTTCGGGCCGATCTCGCTGCACTTCACTGAGCACAGACTGGCCACTCTCGCTAGCAGGAACATACGACTTTGCCTGAATCAGAGACCGAAACTACAGAGCAGAACGCGCCTGAGACACACGACCACGAGCACACACACGAGCATCGTCCTCTCGGAGAGTGCGAGCGCGAAATTTCCATCGAAATACCGTCAGACGTGGTCTCAGGCGAGCTGGATTCGTTCGTCGCGCGATATCAGAAGATGGCGCGTGTTCCGGGATTTCGCCGGGGGAAGACTCCGGCAGGTCTGGTGCGGCGGCGCTTTGCCGACGAGCTGAAGCAGGAAGTCGTTGAATCGCTCGTTCCCAAGTTCTTCCGCGAGGAAGTTCAGAAGCAGGGATTCTCTCCGATCTCTCAGCCGCGCATCACCGATTTCCATTTTGAGGATGGTGAGCCGCTCCGCTTCAAGGCGGTCTTTGAGATCATGCCCACAATTGAACTCTCGCCTTATGACGATCTGAGAGCTGAGCGGGGCGACACCAGGGTGAGTGAGGAAGAAGTAGGGAAAGAGCTGCAGTCCTTACGAGAGAACCAGGCCAGCTACAGCTCTGTCGACGAAGATCGTGGGCTGCAGGATGGTGATTTCGCGCAGGCCAGCTTCACCGGCACTCCCGTTGAGAAGCAGTCGTCCGGGTTAGTCGATCCGGCAGGCAATCCAATCAACTCGAGCGAGGAAGCCAAGCCTACAGGTGCTCAACCTGTCCACATGGACGATGTTCTCATCGATATTGGCGGTAGCAATACGGTGAAGGAATTCAGCGAGAACTTGCGCGGCGCCAAAGCGGGCGAAGAGCGGACGTTCGCGATTACTTATCCAGAGGATGCTCAAGATAAGCGCCTTGCCGGGAAGACTCTGGAGTACAAGGTGCAGATTAAAGGGATCAAGCGGAAGCAGGTTCCCGAAGTGAACGACGAGTTCGCGAAGGAACTCGGCGAATTCAAGAGCGTCGATGAGCTGCGCACGCGCATTCGCGAGCAGATCGAAGCGCAGAAGAAGCATGAGATCGAGCACGCAGCGAAGGACAAGCTGGTCGAGGAACTCGTCCGTCGCAATCAGTTCCCGATTCCGGAATCCCTGGTTGAGCAACAGGTTACGTCCCGACTGGAACGCGGCTTCCGTGCGCTGGCGGCACAAGGCATGCGGGCTGAGGACCTGCGGAAAATGGACATCGGTCGCCTGCGAAGTGCGCAACGCGATGCAGCGACGCGCGAAGTAAAGGCATCATTGATTCTGGAGAAGATCGCGGAGAAGGAAAACATCCAGGCCAGTGACGCCGAGCTCGATACCGAAGTGGAACGCTTCGCGGCTCAATCTCGTCAACCGGTCGAGGCAGTGCGAAAGAAGCTGACCGATGACGGCGCGCTGGAGCGCATCCGCGAACGAATTCGCAACGAGAAGACGCTAGATTTTATATATCAACGATCCGCGTAAAGGAGCTTTGTCATTCCGAGCGTAGCGAGGAATCCCTACTGTACCGATACGCTTGGGGTTGAGTAGGGATCCCTCACTTCGTTCGGGATGACAATGCACCTCTGGGCGTGACAGAGAATACGACGTACTGACTGCCTGTAAGGGATAGAAGAATAGAAGAAAGGATTACCTGCAATGGCCCTGGTTCCAATGGTAGTGGAGCAGACCAGCCGCGGAGAGCGTGCGTACGACATCTACTCGCGTCTGCTGCGTGACAACATCGTTTTCATCGGCACGCCTATCGACGACACCATTGCCAACCTGGTGATCGCACAAATGCTGTTTTTGGCCGCTGAAGATCCGGAGAAAGACATTCAGCTCTACATCAACTCTCCCGGCGGATCGATCACTGCCGGAATGGCCATCTATGACACCATGCAGTTCGTGAAGAACGACATCATGACCATCTGCATTGGCCAGGCGGCCAGCATGGCGGCGGTTCTGCTTGCGGCAGGAACTGCCAAGAAGCGCTTTGCGCTGCCAAACTCACGCATACTGATTCACCAGCCGCACATCATGGGCGGCGGCATCTCCGGCCAGGCCACAGACATCGACATTCACGCGCGCGAAATTCTGCGCATGCGCGAAATCATGAACAACATTATGGCCAAGCACACAGGACAAAAGCTGGAGAAAGTCGAGAAGGACGTGGAGCGCGACTTCATCATGAACGCGCAACAGAGCAAGGATTACGGGATCGTGGACGACATCATCTACAAGCACAAGTGACGCGGCGACGGGAGGGCTAAGCGAAAGTTTCGTACGCGTATTGCACAAAAGTCACAGGTGAGGAATCGATGGTGTGACCCCCTGCTGCCAAAGATTGAATATAGAATGACCAAAGCTCGATCATTTATTTGAGAAATCCCCCAGTTTTCTCGGGCCACTCGGCGCGGAGCTGCTGCGAGTCGGAGACGAGGGTACATGGTTACCCTAATCCCGAAGTAACTCGGTTCTTTGCTTTATTGATCGGTCGTGGTGCTTAGGGTAAACAGGAGTACATTGTGAAAACCCGTTCCGGTTCTGACGACAATCTGCGCTGTTCCTTCTGCCACAAGTCTCAAGACGCTGTAGCGAAATTGATTTCGTCGCCCAGCGATTATCCGCGCGCTTACATCTGCGATGAATGCGTCGCGGTGTGCAACTCGATTCTTGAAGATGACCGGACAGAGACGCACTCCACCGCTGCACCTAACCATCTGCCCAAGCCGGCCGAAGTGAAGCAGTTCCTCGACGAGTACGTGATCGGGCAGGAGCAAACCAAGAAGAAGCTCGCTGTGGCGGTGTACAACCACTACAAGCGCATCCACATGAACCGGAATCGCAACGGCGAAGTGGAGCTCTCGAAGTCGAATATCATGCTGATCGGTCCGACGGGCAGCGGGAAGACTCTGCTGGCCCAGACTCTGGCCAAGATGCTCGACGTTCCGTTCGCGATTGTTGACGCGACCACGCTGACCGAAGCCGGATATGTCGGCGAGGATGTCGAGAACATCATTCTTAAGCTGCTGCAGGCCGCCGACGGCGACGTAGGACGGGCGCAGACCGGCATCATCTACATCGATGAAATCGACAAGATCGGACGCAAGGACGAGAATCCTTCGATCACGAGAGACGTCTCGGGTGAAGGCGTGCAGCAGGCCCTCCTGAAGATTCTCGAAGGCACAGTTGCGAACGTTCCTCCGCAGGGTGGACGTAAGCATCCGCACCAGGAATTCACGCCTGTCGATACCACCAACATCCTCTTCATCTGCGGGGGCGCTTTTGTTGGCTTGGAAAAAGTCATCGCCCGACGCATCGGCAAGAAGGCACTGGGCTTCAAGGCGGAAACGAAAGAAGGCGAGCAGGAGGCTCAGGCTGCGCCGAAGCGCGACACCGAGATGCTTACCAAAGTTGAGCCGACCGACTTGATCAAGTTCGGCTTGATTCCCGAATTCGTTGGCCGTCTGCCTGTTGTGGGCGTTCTCGATGAGCTTGATGAGAACGCGCTGGTCGAAATTCTCACTAAGCCGCGCAATGCCATCATCAAGCAATACCAGCGGATGTTTGAGTTTGAGAATGTTCGACTGAAATTCAGCGACGAGGCCACCCGTGCGGTTGCTCGTGAGGCACTGCACAGAAAAGTGGGCGCTCGGGGATTGCGCATGATCCTCGAAGATCTCATGCTCGACCTGATGTACCATCTCCCCAGCCAGAAACGGGTTAAGGAGTTCGAGGTAAGCCGCGAAATGGTTGAGAAGCGCGACGTTTCTATCCCTATGATGGAAAAAGCGGGATAGGCACCTTCTGGGCACTTGATTTGCCCGTGTGAGTTGAAGACAATTTGCGGTCCAGAGCATCTGCTATATAAGCTTGTGTTTGTGAGCACAAGCTTAGTTTTTAGGACCAAAAAGGGGACCGAGTGACCCAAGCCAGGGAAAAATTCGAAACACGTAAGCTGCCGATGATGCCCATTCGGGACGTCGTTATCTTCCCTCACATGATGACGCCGTTCGTGGTCGGACGCGAATCCAGCGTCCGAGCCCTGGAAGAGGCACTGGCCGGCGATCGCAAAATCTTTCTCGCCACGCAGCACGACGCCAGCGTGGACGAACCCAAGCCGAACGAGATCTATCAGGTCGGCACGATCGTCAACATCGTACAAAGCCTCAAGCTGCCCGACGGCAATATCAAGGTCCTCGTTGAGGGTGTTGAGCGCGGCAAGATTCTGCAGGTTGTGGACACCGACGGTTTTTTCCACTCGAGTGTTCGCGTCGCTAAATATACTGTTGAAGCTACGCCTGTGATCGAGCAGGCTATGCAACGCGTCACGTCATTGTTCGAGCAGTACGTAAAGCTCTGCCAGTCTCTCAATTACGAAACCATGATTGCGGCGGTCAGGATGGAGGATCCCTCCAAGCTGACAGATGTAATCGCGGCCAATATGCAGCTCGCCATCGAAGAGAAGCAGGAGCTGCTTGAGATCTTCGATCCTGCCGAACGCCTCAACCGCGTCGCCGACGTTCTCGAGATCGAAATCGAGAAGCTGAACATGGACCGCACCATCCAGACCCGCGTAAAGCGGCAGATGGAGCGAGCGCAAAAAGAGTACTACCTCAACGAGAAGATCAAGGCCATCCAGAAGGAACTCGGCCGCGGCGAGAAGAGCGAGTGGGATGAGCTAAAGAAAAAAGTCGATTCCGCAGGCATGCCGAAGGAAGTGCATGAGAAGGCGCTGCAGGAGCTGAAGAAGCTCGAAGCCATGCCGCCGATGTCGGCTGAATCGACCGTCTCGCGCAATTACCTCGACTGGCTGCTCGCGGTGCCGTGGCGCAAGAAGTCGAAAGAGATTCGCAACATCGAGTCCGCCGAGAAGATTCTCAATGAAGATCATTATGGGCTGGAGAAGATCAAGGAGCGCATCCTCGAATTTCTCGCTGTCCGCCAGCTGGTGAAGAACCCCAAGGGTTCGATTCTCTGCTTTGTCGGACCTCCGGGCGTCGGTAAGACGTCCCTAGGAATGTCGATCGCCAAGGCGACTGGCCGCAAATTCGTGCGCCTCTCACTAGGCGGCGTGCGCGACGAAGCTGAGATTCGGGGACATCGCCGCACTTACATCGGCGCTCTGCCGGGACAGATCATCCAGTCGATGAAAAAAGCGGGCACGAAGAATCCGGTCATCATGCTCGATGAAGTCGACAAGATGGCCGCCGACTTCCGCGGCGATCCGTCGGCCGCGCTGCTTGAAGTTCTCGATCCGGAACAGAATTTCATGTTCCAGGATCACTACCTTGATGTCGAATATGACTTGTCGCAGGTTCTGTTCGTAGCCACTGCGAACGTCCTGCACACCATTCCGGCTCCGCTGCAGGACCGCATGGAAGTGCTGCGCCTGCACGGTTACACCGAGCTCGAGAAGATCGAAATCGCCAAGCAATACCTGGTTCGCAAGCAGCGTCAGGCAACGGGCTTGTCGGAATCGAACATCGTCTTTACCGACGACGCGATCACCGAAATCATCCGCTCCTACACCCGCGAAGCCGGCGTTCGCAACCTCGAGCGCGAGATTGGGAACATCGGCCGCAAGGTTGCTCGCAAAGTAGTAAAGCAGGGTCTTGAGTACTCGACCACAGTCACGGCGGAAAACATCTCCGAATTCCTCGGTGTGGCGAAGTTCCGCGACATGCTCGCGCACGAAAAGAGCGAAGTCGGCCTCGTGACCGGGCTTGCCTGGACCGAAGTGGGAGGGTCAATCCTCTCCACCGAAGTCACGATCGTCGATGGCAAAGGCAAGCTCACGCTCACTGGAAAACTCGGCGACGTGATGCAGGAGTCGGCACAGGCGGCGATGTCATACATTCGCTCCCGTGCCAATCGACTCGGCCTGCCGCGCGATTTCTATCGCAACCTCGATATTCACATCCACGTGCCGGAAGGGGCGATTCCTAAAGATGGACCGTCAGCGGGTATCACCATGGCGACGGCAATCGCCAGTGCATTGAGCAAGATTCCGGTGCGCCGCGACATTGCGATGACAGGCGAGATCACGCTTCGCGGCAAGGTTCTGCCGATCGGTGGTCTGAAGGAGAAACTGCTCGCAGCGCATCGCGCCGGCATCTTTGAAGCTATCTTGCCGAAGGACAACGAGAAGGATCTCTCAGAAGTACCAGAAAACCTGCGCAATGCGATGAAACTGCACTTTGCAGACACGATGGATGACGTGCTCGCCATCGCGCTCGAAGGTCCGCTGCCCGAGTACATCGAAACGACTGAGACGCAAGGAATGCCTGCGGTGACGCCAACGCAGCCGTCGCAGTTGCCTGTGCAGCATCAATAGTCGATCATTGTCATTCCGAACCGCCCAATGTTGGCGATGAGGAATCCGTACTGTACCTATATGGCATAGGTTCGGTAGAGATTCCTCGCTGCGCTCGGAATGACAACTTCCATGAAGCTCGATGCACGCTTTCTGAAATCTGCGGCAGCCCCTGAGCACTTCCCTGCTCCCACTGCGCCGGAAATCGCCTTTCTCGGGCGCTCGAATGTTGGAAAATCCAGCTTGATTAACGCGCTGCTCGGGCAAAAGATCGCGCATGTGAGTTCCACTCCCGGACGCACGCAGACCATTAACTTCATCGAGATCCGGCAAAAGCCGCAGACAGTCGAGCCAGATCTGATCCTCGCAGATCTTCCCGGCTATGGATATGCGAAGATCTCGCGCGAGATCAGCGCCGAATGGCCGAAGTTCATTGAGCCATATCTCGCGGACCGCGAGTCTCTCCGCTTGTGCGTGTGTCTTGTCGACGCAAACGTTCCAACGCAGAAGAGCGATCGCCAATTGATCGAGTGGCTGCAACGGCATGATCGCGAACTTCTACTTGCCGCGACAAAGTCCGATCGATTATCAGCAAATCAGCTCAACAAATCTCTCGCAACGCTCAGACGCGAGCACCAGGTGGAGAGAATCGTGCCGGTTTCGGCGAAGACCAAAAAGGGAATGCTGGAGTTATGGCAGCAGATCCTCGGTGCCACAAGCGATTCCGTTCAATTTTCATGACCCGGCCACCCCAGGCCCGAAGGGCCGACAGAAGCCCAGTCCAGTGGCGGAAGCCCCGGGTTCAGGAACACAACACATGCTGAGCCCTGAAAGTGCGGCATCCGATTTGTGAGGAGTGTAAGTGTGCACGGACAGTGCGTAACGCATGGACGGATGAATCGCGTCTCGTGATCGATTTGAGATTGGTGTCGCCCCCTTCAGGGCTCGTGCACGCTGGTTAGCTCACCCAGGGCTTACGCCACTGGGCTGCGCTTCTGTCGGCCCTTCGAGCCTGCTGTCGTTCGACTACGCCTCGTTTTGAATTCGCTGGTTGCGTGCCGCTTCTCTGGTCTCATCCAGGGCCTACGGCCGTCAACTTGAATCATCCGTTCGTACCTGCCAATCTACTTACATATGGAAAGTATCGACGGACACATGCAGCCGCGGCCCGTTTCGGAATCGGTTTCCGAGATGGCCGAGGTAGTTCTTCCTAACGACGCCAATCCCCTCAACAACCTGCTTGGCGGCAGGCTGATGCACTTCATCGACATTGCCGGGGCAATGGCGGCGCATCGGCATAGCCGGAGTTATGTCGTTACCGCGTCGATGGACCACATTGATTTCCTCGCCCCCGTGCACGTGGGCGATCTGTTGATTCTCCGTTCGTCGGTGAATCGTGCTTTCCACACATCCATGGAAGTTGGAGTGAAATGCTGGGTAGAGAACTACATCGCCGGCACACGGCGGCACATCGCCTCTGCCTACCTCACCTTTGTCGCCGTTGATAGCCGTGGGCGTCGCGTGCCCGTGCCTCCAGTGGTCCCTGAAACCGAAGAGGAGAAGCAGCGTTTCGAAGACGCGGGGCGCCGCCGCGAAATGCGGAAGCAAGAACAGGAACGTAAGCGAGCAAATCAGCTTGCACGCGGGTAGCAGCTCCCCAAGTCTCTCAATTCCACTGCGTATAATCACCTGTTAGGAGAAATCTGTGGGACACATGCACGGCGGGCCCCCGCAGCAGGGGCCGATGCCGCTTCCGGGAGTTCAGAACGTAATCGCCGTTGGATCGGGTAAGGGTGGCGTGGGCAAAACCACGATCGCTGTGAACCTTTCAGTCGCGCTCGGCAAACTCGGCTACAAAGTTGGATTGCTCGATGCTGACGTTTACGGCCCCAACATTCCGCTGATGATGGGCATTAACCGCCAACCGGAAGTCATAGGCCAGAATCGGATTCTGCCGCTTACTAATTACGGCATCAAGGTCATTTCCGTCGGCTTCATCAATCCCGGAGACAAACCGCTGGTCTGGCGCGGGCCCATGCTGCACTCAATCATCAAGCAGTTCCTCCAGCAGGTGGAATGGGGTGAGCTGGACTTCCTCATCGTCGATCTGCCACCAGGAACCGGCGATGTTGTGATCTCACTTTTTCAGACCGTGCCGCTCACCGGCGCAATCGTCGTCTCGACCCCCTCTGACGTTTCCCTTCAGGACGCGCGCAAAGCAATCGAGATGTTTCGAGGCGTCAAGGTTGACGTATTCGGAGTGGTTGAAAACATGAGCCACTTCCATTGTCCCTATTGCCAACACGAGATCGACATCTTCTCCAAAGGTGGTGTAGAACGTACAGCCAAGCAGTTTGGAGTTCCGTATTTGGGCGCAGTAGAACTCGATCCTGACGTTCGCAAAGGCGGCGATACGGGCTTACCCGCAGTGCTAGGCGGAGAAGATTCTCCGCACGCGAAAGCCTTCTTCCAGTTCGCCCGCGAGATCGCCCACACTGCAGCAGAGCACAAGACGGAGAGCGTGATCGAGATCCAGTAACAAGGCGTTCGGCAATCGGCAATCGGCATTCGGCCAAACAGCGAGAATTGGATGGAACCTATTGTTCTTCGATCAGGCGTGTTGTCTTGTGCCAACGCCATATTTTGAAAAGTACCGAGAATCCGGAACCCACAAAGATCCCAATTAAGAGGCCGCTAAGCAGGATAGAGGCCAATTGCACGAAATATTGTGGGGTTCTGACATCAGCATTGATCCACTTCGCCAGCTGCAACAGCAGAAGAGCAGTTACACCGGATGCGAGGCATACGATCGTGTATCCTTTCGGACCGAAGCTATGAGGTCTTCCTCGCCATGCCAAGTACGCAACTGAAATTGCAAGTAATGGCCCGACGAAGAAAAAACTCAACAGCTCCATCGTTTCCGCTATCCACATGTAATCTGGATTCATCGACCACGGAATATACACCACA
>DATEMI010000555.1:0-4536 GCA_035275665.1 Terriglobales bacterium
CCGAAAGCAGTCCGTTTCTCCGGGGCTATGAAGCGCTGATTGTGCAGTACGGTACTGACTATAAGGACGTGCGGCACGAGCGCTCGTACGAAAACATCAGCGACTTCTTCGGCGGCAAGCCGGACGGCGCGGTTTTGCAAAACCAGCAGGTCGTGGACTTCGATGGACTTCGTGGCCGCTTGCTTTCGTCGTCATATGTTCCAGCAATAGGAAGTCCGAAACGGGAACCGATGCTCGCCGATCTCAAGAACCTGTTCGCGACACACCAGCGCAACGGCCGCGTGACCATCGACTACGAAGTCAGGATGTACTTCGGGCAGATCGGATGAAGCTGCGGGTCGCGTGGATTTCCCCGAAATCCCGCAGCAAAGAGCCCGCGTACGACGCCCTTACTCGCGAGTACATTGCGCGCATCGCTAAATACCAGGCGATCGAAGCCTCCGACCTTCCCAGCGAGACCGCTCTGCTTAAGCTGCTTGAGCGCTCATCGGGCCGGACTACTCCTCTGCTCGTCCTGCTCGACAGCCGAGGCAAGCAAATGAGATCAGAAGAACTAGCTGCCTACATCGAATCACAGCAATCAGCGGATGTGCAGCAGTTACTATTTGCAATCGGCCCTGCAGATGGTTTCAGTGACGAAGCTCGCAGTCGCGCCAGCAAAGTGCTTTCCCTCGGCAAGATGACGCTTCCTCACGAACTCGCTCGCGTGGTGCTGCTCGAGCAGATCTATCGCGCATTTACAATAATCAGGAAGCACCCGTATCACTGCGGACACTAATGATTACGCAGGAACCTATCACAGACGAACTCGTTCAGGACATCACACGCAAGATCGTGCAGAGCTTTCATCCCAATCGCATCATCGCGTTTGGAAGTTATGCACGTGGCGAGCAAAAGGCAGATAGTGATCTCGACCTCGTTATCGAAATGGAATCGGACGAGCCTTTTTATCAAAGAGGACTGGGCATCGCGGCGCTCTTCAGAGATCGCCGATGGGCTGTGGATCTTCTTGTCTATACTCCCGGAGAATTTCGGGAACTCAGCAAAGTATTTGGTTCACTGCCATACAGCATAGAACGCGAGGGCAAAGTCTTATATGAGCGCTCCTGAGCGCGACCCGCTGGAGTGGCGTTACGAGCGGAAAACGATTTGCTAAATATCAGGAATAATCTCAATTCCCCTCAAGTTCCATGGGACACGGTGGTTTTTCATGCTCAGCAGGCCTGTGAGAAGTTGTTGAAGGCAATCATTATTAAGAGTGGACAATTAGCTCCACGAACACACGATCTGATTCTCCTGCTGAATCTGTGTCCCGCCGTGGCTACGAAGGATCTATCGCTCCGCTCGGATTTAGACAAGCTGATGTTGTTGTTCGGCTCTCGTTATCCTGATACGAAGCAACCATCTGAGACTGAGGCGCGCAACGCAGCAGGCATCGCAGAAAAGTTGGAAAGATTAACTCGTCCGATCATCAAGCCAGCGCCATGACTGACGTACGCCGCGGTCTCATTATCGTGAATACCGGTCCCGGAAAGGGGAAAACTACTGCCGCCATGGGCACTGCGCTGCGTGCCGTCGGGAACGGCATGAAGGTTTTGATGCTCCAGTTTCTCAAGGGTTCGTGGCACTACGGCGAGCTGGATGCAGTGAAAGCTTTCGGCGACAATTTCATAATGAAACAACTCGGCCGAGGCTTCGTGAAGGTCGGGGGCGCTGAGACCGATCCTGAAGACATCCGCATGGTCGAAGAAGCCTGGCAGGAGAGCCGCGAGGCAATCCTCTCAGGCAAATGGGATTTGGTAATCCTCGACGAGATCAATTACGCGATCAGCTACGGCATGCTGGATCCCGAGAAAGTCGTCGAGGCGCTCAAGCAGAAGCCTGAAATGGTCCATGTAATCCTCACAGGACGCAACGCTCATGCCAGGATCGTTGAGGTTGCGGATACCGTCACGGAAATGCGCCAGGTAAAGCACGCTTACGAAGCTGGTATTCTGGCTCAACGGGGAATCGAGTACTGAATGACCTGGTTTAAACGCGAGAGTTCGGAGCTGGAATCGTCGGGCGAAAAGCGCGTTCGTACTGAGGGACTGTGGGAGAAGTGCGAGGGGTGTCGTCAGATCATCTGGAAGAAGGATCTGGATGCGAACCTCAACGTCTGCCCGAAGTGCCAGAAGCATTTTCGCCTTGATGCGCGCAGCCGCCTTGCGATTCTGCTCGACAACAGCGAGTGGGACGAGACTGAAACGAATCTGAAGTCCACCGATCCGCTCTCATTCGTCGATACCAAGTCCTACCGCGACCGTCTCGCCAAAGCGCAAAAACAGACCGGCATCAGCGATGCAATCATCAACGCAGAAGGGACGCTCGACGGCAAGCCGGTCATCGTCAGCGCTATGGAATATCGCTTCATCGGCGGCAGCATGGGAGCAGTGGTCGGCGAAGCCATTACGCGCGCGGTCGAGAAAGCCATTCAGAAACGCAAGCCCCTGATCGTTGTTTCAGCTTCTGGCGGAGCGCGCATGATGGAAGGCGTCGCGTCGCTCATGCAAATGGCCAAGATCTCCGCCGCACTGGCCAAACTCGACGACACCGGTCTACCGTACATCTCTGTGCTCACAGATCCCACAACGGGAGGCGTCACTGCTTCGTACGCGATGCTCGGCGATCTGAATATCGCCGAGCCGGGAGCTCTCATCGGATTTGCCGGGCCACGCGTGATCGAGCAGACGATCCGCCAAAAGCTGCCGGAAGGTTTCCAGCGCAGCGAGTTCTTACTCGAACATGGCATGCTCGATGCCGTTGTCCATCGCAAGGACATGAAGGCGTATTTGTCGCGCGCGCTCAGCTTCATGGCAGCGGCGTAGCTCGGACTCGCATAGCCGTTCTTGCGTCTCGACAACCTGCATCCAATCAAAGCGGCAATCGTGGACCCTGAAATCAGTCAACTCGCCCGCGCATTTGAAGAGCTCTCTCGACGTGTCGACCGGCTCGAACAACTTGTTGCGCAGCGTCCTGCGAGAGCCGATCGGCCATACGTTGTGCCAACTCCGCCAGCCCGTGCCAGTCTCGAATCGCGTGTCGGCTCTCAATATTTAAACCGTGCGGGCATCATCGCGCTTCTGGTTGGAATTGCGTTTTTCCTGAATTGGGCATTCGTCAACAACTGGATCGGCCCGCTCGCGATCGTCATTGTCGGACTCCTTGCCGGTGTGGCTCTCTTCATCGCCGGCGAATGGTTTCTGCGCAGAAGCTACAACATCTTCGGCTTCTCGCTGCAGGGACTGGGAATCGCTGCGCTGTATCTGACGATCTGGGCAGCTTCTGAATACTACCGCCTGCTCCTGCCATGGGCCGGTTTCGCCGGCATGATCTTGCTCACCGCCGCGACAGCGCTCGCTGCGACGCTGCGCAACAGCGAAGCCCTGGCCATCGTCGCCGCGATCGGCGGATTCGGCACTCCGCTCCTGCTCTCGACGGGACGCAATCTCGAAACTGAATTATTCGTGTACGTTCTGATTCTGTGCGCAGGAATGCTGGTCACGATCCGGAGGCGGCCCTGGGTCGGGGTGCTGATCACCAGCTTTCTGGGAGCGCTCACCGTTTCGGCAGTGTGGTTCGCAAACTACTATTCCAAAACGGAACAGACCGGCACGTTTCTCTTCTTCTGCCTCGTGTTCTGCGCCTTTGCGATTGCTCCCATTCTTGCGCAGCACGCGCTCGATCCGCGACGAATGCAAATTCTCGTGTTCGTGCTCCCGGCGGCAGCGCTGGTCTTCCTCTTGGGTTGCGGTGGGATTCTCGATGCCGACGAATTCACCTGGACAGCGCAGATCGTGGCGGTCGCACTCGCGATCGCGTCCTGGCGCTGGTGCCGTGAACGACTGAGAGCTTCCTATTTCATCACTGCGCT
This sequence comes from Terriglobales bacterium, assembly GCA_035275665.1. Lineage (GTDB taxonomy): Bacteria > Acidobacteriota > Terriglobia > Terriglobales > Acidobacteriaceae > Gp1-AA112. The sequence goes on from DATEMI010000555.1 coordinate 3,914, forward strand.
CGCCGCCTCGGCCGGCAGCATCCCTGTGGCATTCGACGGCCATTGGACGACCTCATTCATCTGGCTCGTCTACGGCATCGTGCTGATCATGTTTGGATTTGCGCGCAAGCTGCCACTCGTGCGCTGGAGCGCGCTGGTATTGCTGGGAGTTACGATCCTCAAAGTATTCATCTACGATCTTTCCAGCCTCGGCCAGGGCTACCGTATTCTGGCGCTCTCGATTCTAGGTATCGCACTGCTCTCGCTTTCTTTGCTTTATCAGCGCGATTGGCTGGGAATGCGCAAGCCTTAATCGCGCAGCGTTTCGCCGGCGCGTTCCACTGCTGAAGGCGCTACTCCTTTGTTGGCACTTCTTAATCGTAATTTGGCAGGCAGTTCATTCATCCGCCGCGCCCACAAAGTCCACTTCGTCCATAACGTCCACTTCGTCCACGCTCAATGCCAGGCGCACCACAGTAACAACAAACACTCTAAAAAACCTTCTCCACCCCTGCTATTCTGATTTTTTAAAAAATGCGAACCTTCATCGGATTTCTCTGCGCCGTCGTTATCGTTGCCATCATCGTTCTTGTCAGCCTTTCAGCGACTCCGGTAGTCACTCTTCCTGATTCGCTGCACACTGT
>DATEMI010000556.1:0-6551 GCA_035275665.1 Terriglobales bacterium
TGATCATCAGCTATCTCACTCAGCAGGCCCATCTACAGGAACTTCTCCATCGGTTGGATTGGGCGGCGCGACGATAAACATCCCCAGTTAGGGCCCTTTGGCGTGCCTTTTAGGCAGCCCTTACGAAAGTATCAGTCATAATTTCGCCCCATCTGCATCAACACCACAATCAGTTGTGCTCTTTGATTGTGAGCGACACATCATCTCGCAAATAACACAAAGGTACATGTACTGATTTCCGGAGAAAACCGGAAGAAACCCGAAGAAACCGGCAACTCTGCCTTGACACACCGGGTACGAACCGAGGTATAACACGGCTACCTTAAGTTTCCCCCCGAGAAAAGCAGAGGATTCTTCCTCTAATTGAGGCCCCGGCCAAAAGCGGTATTCCCGTATTGCTCCAATGCAGCGAGAGCTGTTGGGAGTTAGCGAGACCCTGCTTGGGCAGATTTTTTTGAGGAAAGGGCTAGGCATTTATGGCAGCAGATTCGCGTGAAGTGATGAACATCCGCCAGGCTTCGCAGTACCTCGGCGTCAGTCCCGACACGCTCTACAAATACGTTTCTGAGGAACGGATCCCCGCGTTCAAGCTCGGCAACCGCTGGAAGTTCAAGAAGACCATCCTTGACCAGTGGATGGAAGAGAAAAGCACAGCCGGGGAAAACAAGAGCACGAAGAAGAAGCCTCGGACAGCGCGAGCTGTCGCGGGGGCTTAATTAGCGAGGCGTAGCATGTTCGGATTCGGATCGCAAAAATCAATCGTCGGCCTCGACATCGGCTCGAGCAGCATCAAGGCTGTCGAGCTGAAGAAGGTCAAGGGCGAGGTTCACGTATCCCATATTGGGCTTGAACGCCTGGGGTCGGACATCGTTGTGGACTCGATGATCGTCGACTCGGGCAGCGTCTCGAGCGCCATTTCGAAGTTGTTCAGCGAGCGCAAGTTCAGTTCCAAGCTGGTGGCAACCGCTGTCAGCGGGCACTCGGTGATCGTCAAGAAAATTTCGATGCAGACCGTTCCGGAAGAGGAAGTGCCGGATCTTCTCCAGACCGAAGCCGCGCAGTACATTCCGTTCGATATGAACGATGTGAATATCGACTATCAGGTTCTTTCGGATACTCCGGACGAGCCCCAGATGGATGTTCTGCTCGCCGCGGTGAAGAAAGACAAGATCCTGAACTACACCAACGTGCTCTCGCTCGCCGGCAAGGTTCCCGAAGTAGTCGATATCGACGCATTCGCCCTGCAGAACTGCTACGAGTACAACTACGAGCCCTCCCCCACTTCGACCGTCGCCTTACTTAACCTGGGCGCGAGCGTGATGAACATCAACATCGTCAAGGGCAGCACACCGCTATTTACCCGCGACGTCAGCGTCGGAGGAAATCAATATACCGACGCGCTGCAAAAGGAACTCGATCTCAGCTTCGACGATGCCGAAGGTTTCAAGCTTGGCGAGAAGGTCGCGAAAGTGAGTGACGATGCCAAGTTGCCGGTTCTGCAGCAGGTGACGGAGATCATCGTTCTGGAAATCCAGAAGACGTTTGACTTCTTCCGCGCTACGGCAGCAGGACAACACATCGAGAAAATTTACCTTGCAGGCGGGTCGTCCATAGTTCCCGGGCTTACGGAAGCTCTGCGCCAGGAGTTCTCGATGCCGGTCGAGATTCTGAACCCTTTCCAACGCATTCAGCGCAACGGAAACAGTTCCAACGCGGACCTCATTGAAAGAAACGCAGGCCAACTCGCTGTAGCGGTCGGCCTCGCCCTCAGGAGTTTTGAGACGTTATGATTCGCATCAATCTTCTTGGCAAACCGAAATCTAAAACCAAACGTTCGGCTGCAGCCACCGGACTCGAATTCGAAACATCAGGCTCACCGAATTCCGTCAACACACTTGCAGCCATTATCGTTCTGGCCGTAACTGGTGCGGCGATTTGGTGGTATCAGGGTCAGCTTACGTCGGAAGCCGGGCGAATCAAAGCCCAGATGGATCGAGCGCAGCAGGAAGCGCAAAAGCTCGCGCAGACGAAGGTCCGCTTCGAGCAGCGCCAGGCGATCAAGGACGAATACGAAGCCCGCGTAAAGGTTATCGATTCGCTGCGAGCGGCGCAGTCTGGTCCCGTGGACCTGATGACGATGGTCAGCGCTACCGTCAACAAGACCGACGAAGTCTGGCTCAACGCGATGACCGACGCGGGCGACAAAGTGGACGTCTCGGGCGTTGCTCTCAGCACCATCGGTGTGGCCAATCTGATGACGAATCTGATGAAGACCGGGTACTTCAAATCGGTCGAGATTAAAGAGACGTTTCAGGATGAGCAAGAGAAAAAGATTCAGGCCTTCAACTTCAGCCTGATCTGCGAAAAACAATCGGCGAACGCCGGAAAGAAATCGTAGCGGTACGGAGTATTCCCAATGGCGAAATTCAACGAACTTCCCTTTTTTGCGCGACTCGGAGTAATGATCGTGGCGGGCGCGGCGATCTTCGCTGCGGCCTGGTACGGTTTCATTCCGGGCATGACGGGCCTCGCTGCGATGCGCGCGTCCAATGATGCAGCCATGGAAAAGGTCAAGGCCCAGGAAGCTGACAATGCCCGCCTCAAACCGTACGAAGGGCAACTGAAGCAGCTCGAAGTTCAGATCGAATCTCTGCAGCGCCAGATGGAACGGCAGAAAGAGATCGTTCCCGAAGAAAAAAGCGCTGATCAGTTCATCCGTGACCTGCAGAATGATGCTCAGCAGTCCGGCGTTGAAATTCGCAGCTATGTGTCGAAACCGGAAAATGCCAAGCAGTACTACACCGAAGTTCCGTTTGATATCGAAGTTGATGGCCCATACTTCGCGATGCTGAACTTTTTCGAAAAAGTGGGCACGATGGAGCGCATCGTGAACATCGATGGGTTGAAGATGTCCGGCATCGGCAGCAAGGTTCAGTCTGCAGTGAGGCACAAGTACGACTACGCGCCCGGAGAGACGGTCGTAGTCTCCTGCACCGCCAAGACGTTCTTCAGCCATGGGTCGGCGGCAAAGCCTGCGTCCGAGCCCCCGGCTCCCGGTCAACCAGCCAAACGGGCAAGTTAAGGAAACATATATGCGAGTACCCACTTATATTCTGAGCACCGCGTTGCTGGCCGGATTTGCAGCAGCGCAGACTGCCCCGGCGTCTCAGACGGTTAGCAGCAATCCTTCGCAGCCGGCAAAGCCGGCAAATAAGACAGCCAAGACCGTAGTTAAGAGCCCATTCGCTCCAAAGACGAGGGTCGCTACGGCGCCTGCGCACAATAAGAAGAAGCAGACGAACGCGACGAAGAAGCAGACGAACACACCTGCCCAGGCTCAGAACAGGAATCAGCAGAAACTTTCTCAGCCGCAAACAGCCACCAAGCCGAAGACTACTTCTGCGGTTCAGGCCAAGGCGCAGCCGAAAACTCTAAAACCGGCTGTTCCCAACACCCAGCAGCCTAAGAAAGAAGCTGCAAAGAAACAGGAACCAAAGAAGCCGGAAGCAAAGGCAGCTGCAAAAAAGCAAGAGCCAAAGAAACCGGAAGTAAAACCAGTGCCGGTGCAAGCTAAGGCTGAGCCGAAGCCTGCGGAGCCCGAGAAGAATGCTGCTCCTCCCGCGCCTCCCGTTGCGCAGACCGAGCCGGTGAAGCTGCCGAGCCCAGGCAAGCGCGACCCATTCCTAAGCCCATTGGCGGCGGCAGGGGCTCGCAATCCTTCGAATTGCAGCACCGGTAAGAGGTGCCTGGTCGTCGATCAAATTGTGCTCAAGGGTGTAGTGCAAATGAGGAATGGGAATATTGCCTTAGTTGAAAACGCAGGCAAGCGTCCCTATGTGCTCCACGAAAACGATTCTCTGTTCAATGGCAGCGTGGTGAAGATCACTGGCGACAGCTTGATTCTTCGTGAAGACAGTAATGACATTCTGGGAAGACCAGTGACGAAAGAGGTTGTCAAGAAAGTTACCGCCCCCTCAGTTTAGTGAGCGGGCGAGCATCAAGTATGTAAGAGTGCTCTCATGTCCCCGTGCGGGCGAAGGAGCCGAATCTAGTTAGTACACAGAAGTTCAGCGCGCGAGCACACCGTGTTCGCGCGTAGATTTCAAAGCAGTTGCAGTAGTAAGTCGATCCATTTCGGGCCGGGTTCACGGGTTAGCAGTAACTGCGTTTGCGACATTGAGAAGCAAAGGCAGTGGGCAAATTCCAAAAGCGGCAGTAGGATGTCCGCCCTCGGCAGTTGGATGGCGGAGCCTCCGCGCCGCGCGTGTCCAGGTAAATGCTGGACCGTGAGGAGAAACGAGATGAGGCTGAAGCAACTTTTATGTGGCGGGCTCGCGTTGCCCCTTTTTACAACGCTGGCTCTCGCCGATTCGCAGTTGACGAACATCAGCGTGCAGAACGATAGCGGCGCTGCTGTCGTCACCATTCATGCGAACGGCGCTTTCACGCACAACGAGTACAGGCCTGCAGACAACCTGCTCCTCGTCGATTTTCCCGGGGCCACGATTGGGGCGCTGGACTCGAACCCTCATCCGGTGAATATGCCCGGAATCAACTCTTATCAGGTCCATTCGTATAAGGCTGCCAATGGCACCCACGTGGCACGTGTAGAGTTTGCCCTTGCCGCTCACACCGACGTCCGTTTTGCGGAGCAGGCGAATTCGTTGATCTTGCGCGTGAGCTCACATGCCGTGAAGGCAGCAAACGTCTCTTCTGACAAGAATCAGCCGGTGGCTTCAGTTACCACCCAACCCGAATCACTTGCAACACGAGCAGAGGCAGTACAGTTCCGCGGAGAAGAACAACTCGTCCAAGTACGAGGAGTTTCGGTGGTGCGCGGTCATGCTGGAACCGACGTAGAGATACGAGCCAGCGGCCCCCTGAGTCCCAAGGTTCTTACTCTCAAGTCACCGGATCGGATCGTGATTGATCTGCCGAATGCTGTGCCGGAGGCGCGCACGCATACTATTCCAGTGCATGCGGCTGATCTCAACATGGTCCGCATGTCGCAATTCCAGGCTACTCCCCCGACCACGCGTGTAGTGCTCGATCTAAAGGCCCCTCAGGGATTCGCGTTGGCCAGAATGAATAATAAGGTCATCGTCAGCCTTCATCCCCTTGGCACGACCGCGTCCGACGCAGCCAATGCGAAATTAGAACGACCCAAGACCGCTGCAGTTTCAACGAATCCCCAGATAACGGCAAAAGCGCTTGCCCAGCACCCAGCCCAAGATTACATCGTGGTGGATCCTGAATACCGTCGAGTTGCCCACCCGACCGACGACAATTTGCCTACGCCGGCAGAAAGGGCCAGCGCCGCAGCGAAAGTTCTCGGCGCAGCACCTCCGGTTGAAATTCCGCTCACCGGCAGGACTTCGGCAGAGATGAAACCGGAGTTGATGAAAGCAGCCATGATGCAGGCTGCCCAGAGCGGGGGCGGGTCACAGGCCGCCAGCGCTCTCGCGAGCACGACCAACTGCAATACTGGTCGGTACACGGGCGAGCCCATTTCGGTAAACCTGAAAGATGTCGATCTGAAGGATTTCTTCCGTCTCATTCACGAGATCAGCGGCCTCAATGTCGTGCTTGATCCAGGAGTGAACGGAACCCTGACCATCGTGCTCGATGACGTGCCATGGGACCAGGCACTCGCGATCGTTCTGCAGAACAACTCATTGCAGTGCCAATTGAACGGAAACGTTCTGCGGATTGCGCTTCCGGATACTCTACGCAAGGAAGCTGACGCGATCCGCGCTACCCAGGAAGCTCAGGCATTAGCCGTCGACCGCGTGACCGTGACGCGCTATTTGAGCTATGGCACCGCGAAAAATGTTGTGCCTACCTTGAAGGCTTTTCTCTCCAAGCGCGGCGACATCATTGCCGACGACCGCACCAATTCAGTCATCATTCAGGACATTCCGAGCGTTATTCCGGGAATTGATCGACTGATCAAGGAACTGGATCGCAAGTCTCAGCAGGTGGAAATCGAGGCGCGCGTGGTCGCATCCACTCGCAGTTTCGCGCGTGACCTGGGAGCACAGTTTGGCGCTGGATGGGGCAACTCGACCACGGCTGTGGGCGGAGCTGCCGCTGCCGGCACCAGTCCCCTCAATCATGGCTACGTATTTCCTCCACCCTACTTCACCATTCCGGGGGTGTCGGCTCCAGATCTTTCAAATATAACGGCGGGCAAGCCGATACCGGTGACGTCGGCAAGCATTCCTCTTTTTTCAAACCTGGGTGTGGTCGGACCGAGCAGTGGATTGAGCATTCTCAACGTAGGATCGGCGTATCGCCTGGATACCGTCCTCACCGCAGCGGAAACTCGCGGATTGTTGAAGATACTTTCCCGTCCGAGGGTCGTTACCCAGAACAACGCGGCCGCATTGGTACGACAGGGCGTCCGCATTCCGGTGGTTACGGCCGCTCAGCTGGGCGGACCTCCGACCACCAGCTATGTTGACGCGTTCCTGCGATTACAGGTGACGCCTCAAATCACCGCCGAGAATACGATCTTCTTGAACGTCGATGTGGAGAACACCACACCGAAC
>DATEMI010000557.1:0-4930 GCA_035275665.1 Terriglobales bacterium
CAATACCGCCTGAAGATGCGAGAGGTACTGGAGGGCCAGCAGAATCTTTTTATCAAGCAGGCGGAAGTAGCCGAATTGATTGTCGAACAGGCCGTTCTCGACAGCCGTGTGCCCCATCCTCCGCGATGTTCGGAGGATGTGCTCGAGGAGCCAAGTCCTTCCCCAACTCGGGTTGCAAGAGGCATAAAGCTACGCGACGGACGTGTGGTGCGGGCGGGAGCCGTAGTGATCACCACAGGCACGTTCCTCAACGGACTGATTCATTGCGGCGAACAGACTTATCCCGCGGGACGTTCGGGCGAACCGCCGTCACAACTGCTCGGCGAATCACTGAAGCTCCTCGGACTCCGCGGATGTCGGCTGAAGACCGGCACTCCGCCGCGTCTCGATGGCCGCACCATCGACTGGTCACGTTTTCCCGTGCAGCCGGGTGACGATGATCCGACTCCATTCAGCTTTCGCACGAAGAAGATCGCGCAGAAGCAGGTGCCGTGCTACATCGCGTTTACCACAGAAGAGACGCACCGGATTATTCGCGAGAACGTGCACCGCTCGCCGATGTACTCGGGGCAGATTCAGTCGATTGGGCCACGCTACTGTCCGTCGATCGAGGACAAAATCGTCAAGTTTCCTGACAAGCTGCAGCACCAGCTCTTTCTCGAGCCGGAAGGGCTGAACACGCATGAGATCTACGTAAACGGGATGTCCACGTCGATGCCGATCGACGTACAGCTCGCGATGATCAAGTCCATTCCGGGACTCGAGAGCGCAGAGATGCTGCGTCCTGGCTACGCTATTGAATACGACTCCATCGATCCGACCGAGCTTGAACGAACGCTGGAGACGAAGAAGATTTCGCGTCTGTTCCTGGCCGGGCAAATCAATGGAACGTCTGGGTATGAAGAGGCTGCGTGCCAGGGAATCATGGCGGGTATCAATGCGGCCCTAAAAGTCAAAGGAGATCCCGGCTTCCTGCTGGATCGGACGGAGGGCTACACAGCGATTCTGATTGATGATCTGATCAGCAAGGGCACGAACGAACCTTATCGAATGTTCACTTCGCGCGCAGAGTTCCGCCTGCAACTGCGCATCGACAACGCTGATCGTCGGCTCACGCCATATGGTCGGAAGCTCGGCCTCATTTCAGACGAAGCCTGGCGGGATTATTTGGCCAAGCAAGAGCGTGCGTCGGCCATGCACAAGCTTCTGGAAACGACGAAGGCGGATATGGAGAAACTTGCCCACATTGCGCCCGGCATCCTAGGATCGCTCGCGAGTTCGGTGGGACAAACGTATGCGCAGCTACTGAAGCGTCCGGAAATCACGATTGAGGTGTTCGCTCCGGCTCTTCAGGAACTCATGCCGGCATTCTTCGAAGCCTGCGATCCTGCACCGCCACAACATCTTTCCGCGCAAGCGCGCAACGAGTTGAAGTCTGTGGAAACGGAGATCAAGTACGCCGGCTATCTCCAGCAGCAGCAGCGATCCATCGAGCGCCTGAAGAAAGCCGAAGAGCGCGCGATCCCAGAATGGTTCGACTACTCGCAGGTAAGCGGCCTCTCGCGCGAGATGAACGAGAAGTTAACGCGCGTGCGTCCGCGCACGCTCGGGCACGCAATTCGCATTCCTGGAGTAACGCCGGCCGCGGTGTCGTTGATTAATGTATATATCGAGATTCAGGGTAAGAGGCAGCCAGCAGTCGGAAATCACCAATCGGCTTAAGTGAGCCGCAAGGCTTGCGCATCATTGCTTTTGCTGTCGGTATGATCCGTTGAATCCATGCTAACCGTGTCGTGTTTTGCCTTTGTGTAGCTGGCGGAATGCCGACTGCTAAGATTTATCCATGACCTCCAACTCGCCGCTGGTCGGCGTGATCATGGGCAGTCGCAGCGATTACCAGGTTCTTGAGCCGGCAGTCGAGATCCTTCGCGACCTGCAGGTTCCCTTCGAGAAACGCATCGTTTCGGCGCATCGAACTCCGGACTGGATGTTCGAGTACGCATCAAGCGCCGAAAAACGCGGACTGCAGGTGATTATCGCGGCCGCGGGAGGCGCTGCTCATCTTCCCGGAATGGTTGCATCCAAAACCATTCTTCCCGTTTTGGGAGTCCCGGTTCCTGCCACAATGCTCAACGGGGTTGATTCTCTCCTCTCGATCGTGCAGATGCCCAAAGGAGTTCCAGTCGGCACACTCGCCATCGGACAACCAGGCGCCGCAAATGCCGGACTCCTTGCCGCTTCGATATGTGCGCTCAAAGATCCTGATTTGCGAGAACGAATTCGCGCGTGGCGCGCAGCGCGACAGGCGGAAGTGCTGAAAATGGAGCTGCCTTCGTGAGCGCCATCCTCCCTGGCGCAACCATTGGCATTCTCGGAGGCGGACAGCTTGGCCGCATGACTGCCATGGCAGCCCGATCGCTCGGCTATCGAGTGCAGGTACTCGATCCCGATCGCTCCTGTCCCGCGAGCTTCGTGGTCGATAGCTGTTTTACCGCAGCCTACAACGACGTGAATGCTGCTGCGCATCTGGCGCGGGGATCAGATGTAGTGACGCTCGAAATCGAGCAGATTGCCATTGCGAGTCTCGAGGAAGCGGCGCGCTATGCTCCGGTGCGTCCGGATGCGGCCGTGTTAAACGTTGTCCAGGATCGTATTCGTCAGAAGAATTGGTTGCAAACGAGCGGATTCCCAATTGGGGAATGGCGACCCGCGACGTCAGCCTTAGAGCTCTCGTCGGCCGTCGAGCTGTTTCGTCGCGATTGCTTCGTTAAATCGACGTCCGGTGGATACGACGGCCGCAGCCAGATCCGGGTGCAGCCAACGAACGCGAATTCCGCCGACGAAATGTGGGTGCTGCTGGGCTCACGGCCTTGTGTTGTCGAATGCGCACTGTCGCTTGATTCTGAAATCTCCGTTCTCGTCGCTCGACGGCCGGGCGGAGAAGCCGCCGTCTACCCGCCGGCTCTAAATCATCACGAGAATCAGATTCTCGACTGGTCCGCGATTCCCGCTCCCGCTTCAGGCGAACTGCACAACAGCGCAAGCGATCTCGCTCTGCAGATCGCGCAGCAGCTTCAGGTCGTTGGTTTACTTGTGATTGAAATGTTCGTCCTTAAAGACGGCAAGCTCCTGGTGAACGAACTCGCTCCGCGTCCGCACAACAGCTACCATGCCAGCGAACGCGCGTGCGTTACCAGCCAGTTTGAGCAGGCGGTGCGGTCGATTTGCGATCTGCCATTGGGCGATCCTTCTGTGATCAAACCGGCTGCCATCTCCAATTTGCTGGGAGATGTATGGCTCGGCTCTAAACCACCGGCCTTTGATCGCGCACTCGCGATCCCCGGTGTACGTCTGCATCTATATGAAAAGAGTGTCCCTCGGCCGGGACGCAAGATGGGCCACCTCTCCGGCATCGGCGACAGCGTTCAGCAGGCGGTAGATCGCGTGCTGCAAGCCCGAAACGCGCTGACCAGGTAACCTTCGGACACTCCTTGCGGTAACCTCCTTCCACCGTAAACCTTATTGCCTCATCGCGAATTTTCGGCAAACAATGTGTTATTCCGGTAAGAGGTCGAAATGAATACTCCCACCCTGATTGTCTCCATTCCCGATGGAAGCTCGTCAATAGTCGCCCGGTGCTCGGCATGCGAGCAGACGTTCCCATTAACTCCGGCAGGAAGAATCGATCCGTTGGTTGGCCAGCGCGAGGCCAAGCCGGCATTCGAAGCGCATCTGAAAGAAAAGCACACCTGGCGCGCGGATTCGAACCAGACTGCCGCGTTCCGGCTTCGCGAAATGCTGAAGGATGTCGATCCCGATTAGAGATTCCTAACACGCCTGCGAGGGCAGCATGTCGCATTGCGTGAATTGGACAGCAACTCCTGTTGCCGCACCGCGCGGGAAGCGATCCACTCGCACGACAGTCGCTTCGCACACCAGACGAATGTCCTTCCCGAAAGCGGAAAGCACAAATTGCAGTGTGAGTGTCGTTCCTTCTGTGGCGTCGAGCTCCGCGTAGAAAAACGCGCCTGTGGTGCTTAGATCACGCAAAATCGCGAGTCGATCGCTGCAATTCAGGCTGGGACAACTCACGGATGCGGGAACAGTTAGATGCACCCGTGAGACTTTTCGTGCTTCCGGCAGCACTGAGCGCATGATGTCAATGGCACGCTGGCTTCGCACGGGCACTGCGCCCTCCTGCCGCAATGCCCTGAGTTGTGCAGTTGGGATGCCATCCCTAAGTAGTTGATTCATTGAGCAAAGTACCCGTTTGGCTATTATCTTTTTGGGAACTTTTTGCCTACCCTTAGTCCTGAACTAGGTGAAAAATTCCATTTAGGGACAGGCAGGCAGTTCGGATTTGGGCGCGAACTGTTGCGCTTGCAAGTTTTGCCACCAATGATCGAAAGCGCGCAGAGCGCGGTCGCACTGGATGCGATGGCGTTCGCGTTTGTCACGGACTCGTCGCCGTGTTTCGTCATCTAATGATGGAAGAAGATCGAACGTGATATTTGCCGGCTGAAAGTTCTTCGCCTCCGCGTTGCAGATGTAATGCATCAGTGAGCCAAGGGCGCTTTCGCGAGGCGGCGCGATTGGACCTTCATTTCGCGCAAGCGCGGATGCATGAATTCCTGCGAGCAAGCCCGCCGCAATCGATTCTGTGTAGCCTTCGACCCCACAGATTTGTCCCGCGAAGAACACATTTGCACGCTGCTTCATCTGTAATGTTTCGCGCAGCAGGGTGGGGGCATTCAGATATGTATTGCGGTGAATCTGACCGTAGCGGAGGAACGTTGCATTCTCGAGTCCCGGAATGAAACGCAGCACGCGTGCCTGTTCGCCAAATTTCAAATGGTTCTGGAAGCCGACCAGGTTGTACGAGTCTGCACGCAGGTTCTCGCTGCGTAGCTGTACCACCGCATACGGCGTC
>DATEMI010000558.1:0-15991 GCA_035275665.1 Terriglobales bacterium
TTGGGAACTCCGTACGCCGGCAAGAGCTACAACGTCTATAACGCCAGCCTCAAGCGTTGGGAGCAATTCTGGGTCGATAACATTGGCGGCATGATTCACTTCTACGGCGGGCTCAAAGATGGCGTGATGGACTACTGGACCGACGACATTCCTCAGTCGAACGGGGCCAAACTCCGCCGCCATCTGCAATTCTTCAACGAAGGTCCAGATAAAGTGCGCCAACTGAGCCAGGGATCTACCGACGGTGGAAAAATCTGGCGCGTGGAGTACGACTTCACGTATTTGCGTAAACAGGTGGGAGCGGCGAATGGGAAATAACAGAACCAGCGGCGGTAGCCGGGGGGGCAGCCGCTTGTTTTGCGGCTGCGATGCTCTCGAGAAAGCGTGCGTTATCGTTGCGCCCGGAGCTGGCCATTCGGCCATCTCCGGCTCCTCGCCTTACCGGCGCCGGTTCTGTTACTTGCCCGTGTAGCTCACGCGCCAGATTGAGTTCGTTCCATCGTCGCTGACAAACAACGAGCCATCTTGTCCTACAGCCACCCCCACTGGCCGTCCCCAGACTTGGCCATCTTTGGTCACGAAGCCGGTCAGGAAGTCTTCGTAATCATCCTGGGCATGGCCGTTTTGGTGCATGGAAACACGCAGCACTTCGTATCCTGCGCGGCGATTCTTATTCCATGAACCGTGCTCGGCGGCGAAGATGTCGCCACGGTATTGAGCAGGGAACTGCTTGCCTTCGTAGAAAAGCATTTGGAGAGAAGCGATGTGTGGCTGCACCAGCACATCAGGCACGATGACTTTGTCCTTCAGTTCGGGATGCTTGTCTTGATGGCGTGGATCTTGGTGGCCGCCGATGTAGTACCAAGGCCAGCCGTAGAAGCCGCCTTCTTGGACGTGGGTGATGTAGTCAGGCGGCAGGTTATCGCCGATTTCGTCGCGCTCGTTCACTGAGCACCAGAGCTCTCCCGTTTTGGGATGGATCGCCTCACCAACACAATTGCGAATGCCCGAGGCATAGACGCGCAAGCCGCTGCCGTCTGGATTGAATTCGAGAACATCGGCACGGTGAAACTCAACAGAATTGTTGTCGGTGTCATCGACGTTCGAGTGCGAGCCAACTGACACGAACATCTTCTTGCCATCCAGCGAGAACACAATGTCGCGCGTCCAATGGCCGCCGCCGCGGAGGTGTCCACCGCCTGGAAGATCGGCGATCTTTTGCTCCGGTCCGGTGGCTTTCATGTCTCCGTTCTTGTACGGGAAGCGAACGACGGAATCGGTGTTGCCGATGTACACCCATTGCGGATTCCGTCCGGGTGGATAGAAGTTGATGCCGAACGGTTTACGCAGTCCGGTGGCAAACACTTCCGTCCGTTCCGGCTTGCCGTCCTTGCCAATGCCGCGGAAGACCTTCACGTCGCCTTCATCGCTCTCGGCAACAAACAGATCGCCGTTCGGCGCTGTGCGCATGAGTCGTGGATTGTGGAGGCCGGTCGCATAGAGATCGACCTTGAATCCGGCAGGCGCCTGCGGCCAGGCGTCTTTTGGGCGCGGAATTAGATCGGGGCCGTTGTCGACCGACTTGCTTGCGTAGGGCTGCGGAAGATCGGCGACGGTGATTTTATGCACGACGCCGGGAGCTTGTTCGCTGTAGTCGCTGAAAGTGACCTGTTTCCCATTTTGAGAATATAGAGTTGAGGCGCAGATTACCAATACTGCAGCAGCGGTAAGAGTTTGAAGGCGCAGTTTTCGTTCCATGATGGCTGTCATCCAAAATGGTACATGGTTTCAGAAATGAAGATGAATATTGCGAGCATTGAAAAAGCCCGCCGAAAAGCGGGGCTTTTAGCAACCGTACCGAAGTGTTATCCGACGTGCTGTAGCACCTGCTCGCGCTCTTCGGCGTCGTGCTTGGCTTCGGCTTCATCGTGCGGTAGGGCAATGCTGAGGGCCTCGTCGATGCTGTTGACGTAGTGGACGTGCACGCCTTCGAGTTGCTGTGGCGTCAGATCCTCTTCGACGTTCTGCCGGTTTTCGGCGGGCAGGATCACGTCGCGTACGCCTGCGCGCTTCGCGGCGAGCACTTTCTCCTTGATTCCTCCTACAGGAAGCACGTTGCCGCTAAGGGTGATCTCGCCAGTCATCGCCGTGAGTGGACGTACCTGTGTTCCGGTCAGCAGCGATACCAGGGCGGTAGCCATGGTCACGCCGGCTGACGGTCCGTCTTTGGGAACGGCGCCTGCGGGCACGTGGATATGGATGTCGAGTTCTTTCAGGAACTCTTCATCAAGGCCCAGGCGCTTCGCGTTCGAGCGTACCCAGGTGAGGGCGGCCTGCATCGACTCCTGCATTACCTGACCAAGCTGGCCGGTCATGCTGAAGCTGCCTTTGCCTTTCATCTTGTTGGCTTCGATGAAGAGCACGTCGCCGCCTGCCGGAGTCCACGCAAGTCCCACAGCGACTCCTGCACGTTTGGTACGCTCGGCAATCTCAGTATCGACACGCACTTTGATGCCGCCCAGGAATTCCTGAACGATATCTTTGTTCAGCACCAGCTTGTCTGTCTTGCCTTCAGCGATACGGCGCGCCTGCTTGCGGCACATCGTTCCGATGTTGCGTTCCAGGTTGCGCACGCCGGCTTCGCGCGTGTAGTGCCGGATGATGTAGCGCACCACCTCTTCCGAAAATTCGATCTGGTCGGGCTTGATTCCGTTTTCTTCGATCTGTCGCGGGATCAGATAACGAAAGGCGATGTGCACCTTTTCGTCTTCGATGTAGCCCTGCAGTTCGATAATCTCCATGCGGTCGCGCAGCGGTTCCGGAATGGGATCGAGCATGTTTGCGGTGCAAATGAAGAGCACTTTCGACAAGTCGAACGGAACGTCGAGATAGTTATCACGGAACGTCGAGTTCTGCTCGGGATCGAGCACTTCGAGCAGCGCCGATGCCGGATCGCCGCGGAAGTCGCGTCCTAGCTTGTCCACTTCATCCATCATGAAGACGGGATCGTTGGTCTCGACGCGGCGCAGACTCTGAATGATCTGCCCCGGCAGAGCCCCGATGTATGTACGACGATGTCCGCGGAGCTCAGCTTCGTCGTGCATGCCGCCGAGGGAGATGCGCGCGAACTTGCGTCCAAGCGAGCGCGCAATGCTACGCCCCAACGACGTCTTTCCCACACCGGGAGGTCCCACAAAGCAGAGGATCGGTCCCTTCATTCCCGGTTTGAGTCTGCGGACTGAAAGGTAATCGAGAATGCGGTCTTTCACCTTCTGGAGGTCATAATGATCTTCGTCGAGGATCTCCTTGGCTTTGGCGATATCGACGTCGCTGCCTGAAGATTTGCTCCAGGGCAGTACCGCGAGCCACTCAATGTAGCTGCGGGTCACGGAATAATCGGCGGCCATGGGAGACATGCGACCCAAGCGGGTCAGCTCCTTCATAGCTTCCTTTTTTACGTCCTCCGGCATGCCGGCATCTTCGATTTTCTTCTTCAGCTCTTCGGTGTCGCGCTGCGTCTCGTCCTGCTCGCCGAGTTCTTTTTGAATCGCCTTTAATTGTTCGCGCAGGTAGTACTCGCGCTGCGATTGCTGTACCTGATCCTGAACTTCGCTCTGAATCTTATTGCGCAACTGCTGGACTTCGAGTTCCTTCGCAAGGTGCTTATTGATCTTCTGCAACCGCGACTTTACATCGGTGATCTCCAGGATCTCCTGCTTGTCGGTCGTCGATAGCGAAGGTAGGGAAGAGGCGATGAAGTCCACTAATCGTCCGGGCTCTTCGATGTTGATCGCGACAGTCTGCAGTTCGTCTGAAAGAGTTGGTGATCCAGTTACGATCTGCTGGAACAATGTGAGTACGTTGCGTTGCAGCGCTTCAATTTCCGGTCCACCTTCGCTCTTGCCCTCTGCAATGGGATCCACGATCGCACGCATGAACGGTGTGAGTTGCTGGTATTCGCGAACGTGAATCCGCTCCACGCCTTCAGTAAAGACAAACAAACTCTGGTTGGGCATCTTCACCACTTTGTGAACCGTGGCGAGCGTGCCTACTGTGTAGAGGTCGGTGGGTTGTGGCGAATCGACGCGCGCTTCGCGCTGCGCCACTACCACGATGTTCTTCTCCTCTCCGAGTTGATTGATCAGTTGAACGGAGCTCTCCCTGCCGACGGTCAGGGGCAGCACAGCGTGCGGAAACAGCACGGTGTCGCGCACCGGGAGTACGGGAAGACTGCGTTCGCTTATTTCTGCCTGCGGTTCAGCCGGCTGCGCCTGCGCAGCCGCCTCAGTCTTACGTTCTGCCATATGAGTGCCTTATAAACCTTGATAATAGATGACTCAACTTCTGAAAAAGATTCGAGCGACAAATTGTACTACTCAACGGTGGTGTGGGTTTGCGGCGGAAGTACATGTTTTCCATCATACGAATCCTGCCTGTAACCTGCGCAAGAACTGGAGGCGTGGCTTTCTGATAGTTCGTGGCAAATCGGATTGTCTATGGTCAGAAGAAGTAGGCCCGAAGGGCCGATAGAAGCGCAGCCCAACGGCGTGAGTCCTAGGTCATTCAAGAAAATTGAGCCCTGTAAGGGCGACATACACGGAGCGTTTCGTTTTGAAGCTGCGCACCGGGAATCGTGCCGCCCCTTTCAGGGCTCTCAGGAACGCGGCTCTCATTTGCCAGCGCGCCGCTGGGCTGCGCTTCTATCAGCCCTCGGTGGCGTGCACGCGAAAAGAACCGCGACCACGATCAAATGGAACGAGGCTTCAGCCGGCGCGGTAGATGCCCAAAATCTTGACCATGGGACAGATCTCTCGCAGGTGGCGCAGCGCGTTCTCCGAAGCCGGGATTTGCCCGCACTTGAGATCGGCGTAGAAGACGTACTGCCATGGATGTCCTTTGACTGGGCGCGACTCGATCTTGCTCAGTGAGATGTCGCGAAGCGCGAAGACGGCGAGGGCTTTGAAGAGCGCTCCGGGTTGATCGGGCACAGAGAAGGCAATGGAAGTCTTGTTTGCGTTCTGTTCCCAGCGCTCTTTAGGTGCGATCAGGAGGAAGCGGGTGAAGTTCTTGGCATCATCTTCAACACCGGCCTTGAGGATCTTACCTTTATACTCAACCGCTGCCTGGCGGCTCGCGATTCCCGCGGCATCTTCCGCGTTCTCGGCAATCACGTGCTTCACGCTTCCAGCCGTGTCGTAGAACGGGACCTGTTGAATCTCAGGGTGCTCGCGGAAAAATCTTCGGCATTGATCCAATGCGACCGGATGAGATAGGACACGGCGTAGCTGCGAGAGCTTCACTCCGGCCGCGGCAATCACGTTGTGACGAATGCGCAGGCGATGCTCCGCGTGGATGAACAAAGGATGGTCAAGCAGCAAGTCGAAATGCTCGGTGACAGGTCCGGCGAGCGTGTTCTCAATGGGAATTACTGCAGCATTGGCGCGCTTCTTTAGTACAGAGTCGAAAACTCCCGCAGAACGCGCGCAAGGCACCACAGTGCACGAGGGCACCATCTGCAGCGCCGCTTCGTGACTGAATGAACCTCGTTCACCTTGAATGGCTATTTTCATTGGCGTTTCTGGCTACCGGCTTCCGGCCGCCGGCTTGATCTTCGGCTGCTCACGGCAGTTCACAATCATAACGGAGCCTGCTGTTCCGTAGAGCTGTCGGACTGGCAAAGCTGCAGCTCTGGTTCCAAACCGGGAATTCACATCGCGAGAGTAAATCGCTGTAATTCCAACGGCCTGGCCGGAAGCCGGTGGGCCGGTTGCTGTAGCCAGCTTTTCCAGCCGCTCTCGATCCTCTACAACCATCTACCGCCATGAGCCGTCATATTTGGCAGAGTTAGTCGCAACACTCTTTGGAGGTGGGCCCATGCTTTGGACCCTATTTGTCATTCTGCTTGTGCTCTGGTTGATCGGAGTTGTCAGCAGCTACACGCTCGGCGGATTCATTCATCTGCTGCTCGTGTTGGCGGTGATCGCGTTGATCTTCCAGTTGCTCACCGGACGACGAACGGCACTTTAACCGGACGACGAACCGCACTTTAGGACGGTACGAACCCGGCTAGCTGAAGGAAGCAATTCAACAAAAGAGTTCCCCAACAGAAGCGAGGAGGCAATCGTGGACAAGAACCGAATCAAAGGCAAAATGGACGAGATCGCAGGACGCGCAAAACGCCAGGCCGGCGAATGGACGGGCGATACTCAGGCGCAAGGCGAAGGCACCATGGACGAAATCAAAGGCCGTGCTGAAAACGCCTGGGGTAAGGTGAAAGACAGCGCACGCAATCTGAGAGACGACGCGCATCGTAAAGACAAAGAGCGCAACGCTGCATAACGCCGAGATCTTGAGTGCAAAAAAGACGCTCAACTTGAGCGTCTTTTTCTTTTTCCGCTACTTGCGCGTTCAAGCAAAAGCGTACCGGAACGGTGAACTGAAAGTTTCCATCCCGGCGGGACGAGCGTCGTGGCCGTATACTCCGCGATAATCAGCGGTCCTGCAGAAGTGAAACCCGTCTTCAGGTGCTCTCGCGTGAGCAATGGCGTTCGAGCGGCCTTGCCTGCAAATATCACTGAAGCTCGCCGTTGGTCTTTTTTTCGTTTTCCCGTTTCCGAACGCACCAGTGCAGAAGATTTCTCCGCGAGCGTGGCACGGAGGCGGAGCGTTACCGCTTCTATCTTCTTTCCCGGATGGTGATATCCAAACCTGCTCTGATGCGCGCTATGGAAGTCCTCTAGCAGCGAAGCGGATTTCTTCCACGGAATGCGCAGCTCGTATCCCTGCCCTTGATAGCGCATGTCGATGGAGTATTCCAGGCGAGGAGAGCCCTTCCATTCCTCATGTGAGTACTCTCGCAGCGCAGCCTCTCTCAGCTCATCAAAGATCTTCCCAATTTGATTCGCGGACTTCCGAAACTCGCTCGCCGTAAGCAGCATTGGAGCGGTGCGTGAAAAGTCTTTGACAACATCGCTGACCAGAATTCCGTAAGCGGAAAGCGCTCCCGGGGCTGGCGGGACTATGACGCGAGGCATAGAGAGCGCCGACGCCAATTCGCAGGCGTGCAGGGCGCCTGCTCCTCCGAACGCGAGCAGTGAGAATTCACGTGGATCGTGTCCCTGCTCGATGGAGACCACGCGAAGGGCTTTTTCCATCGTGGCATTGACCACGCGAATGATGCCCAATGCCAACTGCTCCGGCGGCCACTGCAGCCCGTTTTGGGAAATCCATTCGGCGAATAAGGCCTGCGCGCGTTCGATATCGAGCCGAAACTCACCCCCGAGAAAATTCTCGGCTCGCAGGCGGCCTAGCAAGAGGTTGGCGTCGGTCACGGTTGGTTGTGTGCCTTTGCCGTAGCAGATTGGGCCGGGATCAGCCCCGGCCGACTCCGGTCCCACCCGCAACGCGCCACCGGCATCGATGCGCGCCAGCGATCCACCGCCCGCGCCGACTGTGTGTATGTTGAGCATTGGCACGCGGACAGGGAGGCCGGCAACTTCGGCTTCGGAAGTCAGGTTCAATTTGCCTTCAAGGAGAGCAACGTCCGTCGACGTGCCTCCCATGTCGAACGAGACGATGTTTTCGAATCCCGCGGCGCGTCCCAACTCTAGGGCACCGACTGCTCCTCCAGCAGGACCAGAGAGAACAGTTCGCACCGGCTGTGCCGCTGCGGTGGCGAGCGCAGTGATACCTCCACTCGATTGCATCACGAACACTCGCGTTTTTCGTTCCGTGGAGAGGCGCGACTGGAGACTCTCCAAATAGCGCTGCATGAGCGGCTGCAAATAGGCGTTCACCGTGACCGTGCTCATGCGTTCGTACTCACGAAATTCAGGAAGAATTTCATGAGAAAGCGAGGTGGGCACCTTGAGTCTCCGAAGCTCGCGCGCGACAGCGAGTTCGTTGTCGGGATTGGCAAAAGAGAACAGCAGGCAGACTGCAATCGACTCTGGACTGTGCTCTCGAATCAGCCGCAAGAGTGCGGCTAGTTCGTCTGATGATGGAGCGCGCTCCACGGCGCCGTCTGGCCGCGTGCGTTCTTGAACGCCGAAGCGCAGATCGCGAGGGACCAAAGGTTCGATTCTTGTGACGTTCAGATCGTACAGTCTGGGTCGAGCTTGCCGCCCAATCTCGATGGCATCTTCAAATCCAGCCGTCGTCACCAACGCCGTACGTGCGCCTTTTCGCTGCAGCAGAGCATTCGTTCCCACCGTTGTACCGTGGAGCAAGACGATCTCGCAGTCTCGAGATCCAGCGATTTTGTCTATTGCTTGAGCGATAGATTCCGATGGATCGTGTGGCGTGGAAAAAACTTTGAGGATTTTGAGGCGGCTATTTTCGATCCAGACGCAATCGGTAAAGGTGCCGCCAGTATCCACGGCGATGCGCAGCGGCGACGGTTGCTTGTCTCGAGAGGAAGGCAGACTGTTCTCCGGAAATGTGAAAGCGGATTTTACCGGAAGCGGGGAAGAAGCAGGTCAGCAGCAACGAAGAGAAAAAGCACGACAGAAATGATGCCGTTCATGGTGAAGAATGCCGCGTTCAGCTTCGACAGGTCTTTCGCAGAAACAAGTGAGTGCTCGTAAGCAATGAGGGCGGCAACGGCTATGACGCCGGCGATGGCGAGCTTGCCGAGTCCAAACGCAAATACCACGCCGAAGAGGAAAAGGATCATGAGCGCGTGCATCATTCGCGCCAATATCAACGCATTGGCAATCCCATAATGGCGCGGCACTGAGTGCAGCCCGAAGTTGGTATCGAAGTCACAGTCCTGACATGCATAGAGCACGTCGAAGCCGCCCACCCAGAACGTTACCGCTCCTGTGAGCAGGAGAATGCGGGGATCAAGCGAGCCGCGAATCGCAATCCAGGCGGCGGCAGGAGCAATGCCCAGCGCAAATCCCAACACCAGATGTGACCACTTCGTGACTCGCTTGGTGTACGAGTAGAGGAATACGATCGCCAATGCGACTGGGGAAAGAATCAGGGTCAGCCGATTCAGCATCGCCGCTGAGAAAACAAACACCGCACTGGCAATGACAACGAACGCCGCGACGAAGTTCTTACTCAGAATCCCTGCAGGCAAGGCGCGTTTGCTGGTTCGCGGGTTGGCGCCATCGATCTCGGCGTCAGCAAAGCGATTGAATGCCATAGCGGCGGAACGCGCAGCCACCATGGCGACGACGATCCACAGAAGCTGCCAGGCAGTTGGCCATCCGTTGCTGGCCAGCATCGCGCCGCAGAGGGCAAAGGGCAAGGCGAAGATCGAGTGCTCCCACTTGATCATCTCCATCGAGACGCGCACATTGTGCAACGTGGACATGCGCATCCATTCTAAACACTGAATAGTGGGAAGAAGATTTGTGGAGGTATTGCAGAGTGCCTAGCGCCAGTGAAAGTCGAGCTTCACGACTTCCGTGCTGGCAACCGGCTTGTCGCCGAGCGTAGCCGGCTGATACTTCCAGCGTTTCACACAGTCGGTCGCAGCGCCTCGAAGCAACGGCGGTCCGGAAACTACGTTGATGGTGCTGATTGTGCCGGTCGAATCAACGTTGACGTTGAGCAGGACCTCGCCTTCGACATGGAGCTGCCGTGCCATCGCTGGGTACTGAGCTGGAACGGAATGGATCAGATGTGCCGGAACAGCCTTTTTCGAAACTTGTGCGGCCAAGACTGCCGAAGGAGTCGGTACGTCCGCGACAACCTCTTTCAGCGCTTCCGGTTTCGCGACGCTCGTGGTTTCAGCTACACGTAAGGGGAGCGCGACTGGCTCCTCGCCAGGATCGTCAGCTTTGGTTTTGCGAGCTGCAGCGTACGACGAACCATGGCGAACCGCGACTTGGGTGTCCGATGTCACGCCCGAAGCGTCAGGCGTTATTGGCGCGGCAGTGGGCTGCGCGGGAATTTGGAGTGCTGGGGATGACGTACTCGGGGGTGCTGCCACGACACTCCGAGGCGGAGCCGAACTTTCGGAAGGCGCGCCGGATTCCGCAACGTCCGTCGCATCCACTGCATTTTCTTGCGCAGCATTCGATTGCTTCACCGGAATCGCGCGGGCGATCTTTTGTGCGACCCTGCGCAATTCGGGAGCTGGAGTCGCTTCAAGGAGCTGCGGCTTATGTGCGAACCAATAACGCGCGCCTACGGCCGCTCCAGAGAGCACTGCAAAAAACAGCGCCGAGTAGACGGCTTTCCTGCGCTGCTCGCGCTTATGAGCAGCGCGATTGGCCGCGCGAAACTGCGCGACGGAATCAACCGTGGCAACCTTTGATGCAATTCGTTCTGGAGAATGAACCCGTCCGCGGTTGAAGTCGTGGGCGACGGAATCAGCGAGGAGAACGAGGTCTCTATCTGAACCTGAATTCGGCTGACGGAGTTGGGGATTGGAGTTGCCTAACTGCGACGCGCTACCCACTCCTGAAGATCTGGATTCCTCAGAAGGAAATTGAACCGGCCAGAATTCTGGCTGGGAGCTCGTGAATTCGATTTCAATCTGATGCTCCCCGTTCAATCCGGGTTCCACGCCTATCGCGTGGCACTCTGCCGTGCGGCCATTCTTGAGATTTTGGAGAGTCAGCTTATTGCCGACGCGCATCGATAGCCTGGTGCTCAACACGCAACCGCGGACCATGACAAATTGGGTGCGGGGCTGGTCCTTTCCACCAAACTGATCGCGAATTTCTACAGGCAGTGCAACTGCGATGCGAAACGCCCGCTTGCTGCGCGTAGCATTGCCCGACGCAGCGTTATCGGAGACGCCGCCGATCGAATGATCGGCTTCGGGGGCTGAAAAATCGGTTCGCTGCGCCATCTTGCCTCTTCCCGAATTGAGATTCGGTGTCTCGATTACACACCTTATTTACCTCCTAAGTCACATCACGGAAGGCTTAATGGAAGGACGAACTCGGCGTAGCACTTTCGTGCATGACGAGGTCGCGTTACTATCGGACTAGTACTGTTGAGCAGCGGGTTAGAACCTGTGGTGTTTGTGGTCACAGCGCGTCAGTACAGTCCGCGGTAGCGGATGGGTTCGACGACTAACCATGCGCTATTGCGAACGGTGCTGACATAAATGGATTCCAAGCAAAGGAATGAACTTGATTAAAAAACTCCTCCTTATATCTACGGCTCTGCTGTTAGTCGTTCTGTGTTTCCCTGGTCTCAGCTATGCCAAAGACGAAGGCGATCGCGCCAAACTCCAGGATCGTTTGGATAAAGCGGGAACGATTTTGAACCAGGTAACTGCGGCTCCAGATAAAGGCATTCCGCAGGAGATATTGGCGCACGCCGAATGCGTAGGCGTGATTCCATCACTCATGAAGGCGGGTTTTGGCTTTGGCGGGGAGTACGGACAGGGTGTTGTTACCTGTCGGACCGCGCACGGGTGGAGCGCCCCAGCCTTTTATCGCCTGGGCGGTGGGAGCTTTGGACTGCAAATCGGCGGTGAGGCAGTCGATCTGGTGATGCTTTTCATGAACGAGAACGGCGTGCATTCCCTGCTCGCGCACAAGGTGAAGATTGGCGCCGATGCTTCGGCATCGGCTGGTCCAGTAGGACGTACTGCCGCGGCGGAAACGAACATCGCGCTGCAAACCGAGATTCTTACTTACTCTCGCTCCCGAGGCATCTTCGCGGGAATCTCACTGAAGGGTGCATGGATCGAGCAGAACGGCGGCGATACCCGCACGTTCTATGGACGCGACATGAACTTCCGCACCATCCTGGGCGGAACGGTGCGCCCCCCGGCGGGTTCTGAAGGATTCCTATCTGCTGTCCGTAAGGACTTCGGCGAGGCCAAGGCGTCGCGTTAGTTAGCGTTTGTCTAGAACGGGGCAAGCTATATCCCCGTGTAAGAGCGCCCGCCGTTACCGCAGCGGGTTCTGCAGTACGTTGCAAGTCATCGCAGTCGAATGGTAGCGTCGCGATTCGCATGCGAGAGAACCTCGAATACGTACTGGTCTGGGCGTTTGTTCACACCATCGGCGCGCTGCCGAGGCCGATCGCCGTCGGTGTCGGCAAATTTCTTGGATTCCTTGCGTATGCGGCAATGTCCAGGCTGCGAAAAGTCGGACTTCGCAATCTTCAGATCGCATTTCCGCAAATGCCGGAGAAGCAGCGGAGGCGAACTATCTTCCAGCTCTTTCAAGGTTTGGGGCGGCAGCTTGCCGAGTTTTGCATGTTTCCTCGATACACGGCGGAGAACGCGCGCAAGGTCGCGACGTATGATGGCTTCGAAAACTACGAAGCTGCGCGAGCCGCCGGCCGTGGGGTGCTCTTGCTCACCGCGCATATCGGTGGATGGGAGATCGGCTCTTTCGTTCATTCCATTTTCGGGAATCCGATCAAGATTGTCGTGCGCCGGTTGGACAACCATAAAGTGGATGCGCTCGTCGATCGTTATCGAACGCTGCATGGCAACGAGACTTTCGCAAAAGAAGACTTTGCACGCGGGCTGCTGGCCGCGATGAAAGCCGGTGAGACCGTCGGTATCCTAATGGACACAAATATGACTCCACCACAGGGGGTCTTCGTCGATTTCTTCGGCATGCCCGCGTGTACCGCTTCGGGAATGGCGCGCGTGGCCGTGCGCTCCGGCGCGGCGGTGGTTCCGGCATTTACGATTTGGGACGAGCAGTTGAAGAAGTACCGTGTGCGTTTCGACCCAGCCTTGCAGCTCGTTTCTACCGGCGACGACGAGACTGATGCAGTCGTAAACACAGCGCTATTCACCCGCGTGATTCAAGATTACGCGGCGACGTATCCCCAGCAATGGTTGTGGGTGCATCGCCGCTGGAAGACGCGTCCACCCAACGCGGCTCCGATTTACAAAGTTTCATGAACGCCGAAAGCTACAAGATTGGGGATCTAGCCACGCGCTTTGGTGCTCAGCTACAGGGAGATGCCACAACGCTGGTCACCGGCGTAGCGAGCATTACCGCCGCTCGAGAGGGTGACCTGGTTTTTGCTTCCGATGAAGCCAAGTTTCGGCAGGCAATGGAGTCGCGCGCTACTGCCATCGTCACTGGTCGGTTTGCAAACACCACGCGGCGTGACAGGCCGTTTCTGATCTCGGACAATCCCAAGCTTCTGTTTTCGCGCATCGCCGAGCAGATTTGCCGCGAGCCTGCAGTCGAAGGGCGCGATGAGAGCGCTCAGATCCATGTCAGCGCGCAAATTGGTGAGCACACGTTCGTTGGCGCTGGCGCGGTGATTGAGGAAGGCGCTTCCATCGGCGACTTTACGAAGATAGGTGCGAATTCCGTCATTGGAAAAAACGTGCACATCGGGACTCACTGCCGCATCGATCCCAATGTCACGATTTATGCTGCCGCGAGGTTAGGCGATCGCGTGATCATACAGGCTGGCACTGTGCTTGGATCGACCGGTTTCGGCTACGTTCAAGATGAGCATGGCCGGCACCAATTGTTTCCGCAAATCGGAGGGTTGTTCATCGAGGATGATGTCGAGATTGGCGCGAACTGCACCGTCGATCGCGGCTCCCTCGATCAGACGGTAATCCGCCGCGGCGCCAAGCTCGACAACATGGTTCATGTCGGGCACAACGTCGAGATTGGCGAGAACGCGATCATTGCCGCACAGACTGGAATCTCCGGAAGTTCCCGAATTGGTCCTGCGGCAGTGATTGGCGGCCAGGTGGGCATAGGCGAGCATGCTGAAGTTGAAGGCGGCACGATTCTGGGCGGGCAAAGCGGGGTGCTGAGCGGTAAGGTATTGCGCGGGAAGGGCATTATTTTGTGGGGCACGCCGGCACGTCCGCTGAAGGAGTATTTGAAAGAGCTCGCCACACTCGCGCGTCTTACGCGCAAAGGAACGAACTAGCTGCTTCATGGCGCTGATCGTAGTGGGCGGGCAGACGAAGCACGTCGGCAAGACGACGCTGGTGTGCGAGATCATTCGTCATTTTGTCAGCGCCGGATGGACGGCAGTAAAGATCACATCGCATTTTCACGAGGCAGATGATTGCAATCCGATCTCTTCAGGTTCGGATTGGAGGATTTGCGAGCAGGCTGTGAGCGATACACGGGCAGACACAGCGCGATATTTGCTAGCTGGGGCTGTACGGGCATTGCTAGTGTGTGCCGAATCGGGAAGTTTGCCCGCTGCGTGTTCGGCATTGAAAAGAGAAGTTCTCGCCAGCGCGAACCTGATCGTAGAGTCAACGACGGCGGCTGAGGTGCTCGCACCAGATATGTTCTTACTGGTGGTTGATCCTAAGAGTCACGAATTCAAACCTTGGGCCAGAGAGCAACTCGCGCGGGCTCACAGGCTGGTGTTGAGTCCGGGGGCGCAGAGGATCGGCCTTGATACCCCAGAGCCCATGCCGATCATTCAAGCGGCGGACCCTGGAATTGATGCGGGCTTGGCCGGCGACATTGAACGTTTGTTGAGGACCCACAGCTCAACTAAATGAACTAGAACCTGAAGCTAACGGAGCTGGATGTGTTTCAAGCTGCCCGTTTTGGGAGTTCTGTGCGGGGGCCGGTCTTACCCGTGTTGCCGCCCTCGAGTGAGATTTTGGCAAACGCGATATTGAGGACAAGGCCGGACAGCAGATCGAGAAATTCTTCAGTGATGTGAATGGCGGCGCTAATCTCCTCGGCACTGAGGCCTGATTCCTGCATGCGCTCGACTGTGAGTTGGGGAGCGTTCGGGAGATCGCCGGCTAGGGTGAGAGCCGAGTCGTGCAGCGCACGCCGATTTTCGCTATACAGCGGCGACAACACGGCTGGCTTTAGCGCACCCCAATACATGTTGAGGAAATCGGGAAAGCGCGCGAACGCCTGGTCATCGGTGTTCACGACTGTGACTCCGAGTGTGCGTTTGATGTCCTCGAAAATCTTTCGGATTGGACCGGACGCTTCCTCCTCCGAAATCCTGATTGGTTTATGAGTGAACACCGGATGCTCTGCGTTGCGCTCAGCGCTTTTCGGCATTGGCGGTCCATCCTCGAATGCCTGCAACTGGGCGGCCGCGATCAATAGCAGCAGAGGGTTGTTGTAGTGCAACAGTTCGACAACCTCGGTGAGTTCGTGCTGAGCTCCGGTTGAGAAATGTACCTGCTGGATGCTGGCGCAAAGGTCGGGTACTGTGAAGTAATTGTGTGTCCTGGTGTAGGCCTCGCCGCGTAGTCTCTCGGCGCAGCGAAAGAATTCTGTTGTTTCCACGCACGGACGCAGCGCGTTCCAGATCGTATCCAGAGCAGCCGGATATGCGCCGTAAGCCTGAAAAATGACATTCACGTGAGGAACGCCGAGCGCTGCCTTAATCTCCTGGTAAATCTCAAGCGTGCGGCCAGAAGAATCGGCTTCGCGCACGAGAGTCAGGCGGCGTTTGCGACTCAGAGGCATGGATGTTGTGATGACGCTCTGTGGCGCACAGATGTCATCACAAGCATTTACTCGCTGCTGCCGAGTAAATGACCCAGCTTCTCTCGTTTTGTTCTCAGATAGGCGGCAGAGTGTTCGCTCGTCTCTGGCTCACAGGGGACACGCTCCACGACGCTCACGCCAGAGGCTTCGAGTGCTGAGACTTTCTGTGGATTGTTGGAGATGAGCTTGATCTCATTCACACCCATGGCTCTGAGCACGGCAGCAGGCAACTCGAACTCACGATGATCGGCTTTGAAGCCGAGTTTCTCGTTGGCTTCTACTGTGTCGAGTCCCTGATCCTGAAGCTCGTAGGCCTGGAGCTTAGCTATAAGTCCTATGCCTCGACCTTCTTTCTGCTCGTAAAGCAGAATTCCTGCTCCCTCATCGGCAATCATGCGCAGAGCCAGTTCGAGTTGTTGCCGACAGTCACAGCGGAGCGAATGAAAGACGTCTCCGGTAAGACATTGCGAATGGATGCGCACCAGAGGAGGTGCAGAATGAACGTCTCCCATGATGACAGCTACGGCGGCTTCCGGACGGCAAGTCTCTGGGTCACGCTCATTGCCCTCAAATCCAAGAATGCGAAAGTGGCCGAACTGAGT